>CAZIWQ010000549.1:0-5243 GCA_964542355.1 uncultured Armatimonadia bacterium | reverse complement strand
TCCCGCTTGCGGGACCACCCTGAGCCCGCGAAGCGGGAGAAGGGCCGTTGCCGTTCGCCATTGCCGTGCCGTTTCCCCCGCCGTGGTAGGAGCGCTCCCCCGAGCGCGATGGGACGCCGCTCACCACCCGCCACGCGCGAGGCCCACGGCCCCCTCCTGCCACGCTGCTCTCCCGCCATTGTCGTGCGTCGCTGCCGTTGCCTACCGCCGCGCGGTCGCGCTCGGGGGAGCGCTCCTACCACGGCTGACGGCAACGGCACACGCCGGCGCGCCATCCCGCCCTGCGGGACGCGCCCTACAGGCGGCGCCGGGGCCCGCTCTCTCAGAACGGTGGGAGGCTGGCGACAATGCGGGGGATCTCATCCAGGGTCGGCCTGTCGAAGCGATGGCGGTTGGTGGAGACGAGCTTGTGGTCACACTCAAGCTGAGCGACCAACTCGGCTCCCGCCACCCGCGCCGCCTGTGCCAGCGAGGTCACGTCCGCCGCGACCAGACTGCCATTGGCCAAAACCCGCACCTGCCCCTCGAGCGGGTGCTCGGCCTTGCACCCCGGCCGCGACAGCCACACACGGTACGTCGCATCCAGCTCCTGCAGCGTGTCGTTGACGATGTGCAGGCGCAGGTCACCGCCGGGCTCTTCGAGGAATGACACATGCACGGGCCGGCACGCCCACCGCACGTAGTTGCACGCGAGCTTGGGCTGCAGGTAATAGTCGATGACCGCATCCGAGAACTGCGGCCAGCAGTCAGCCACGTTCCACAGCAGGATCCCCGCGCTCTCCCACCCCGCCTTGCGCTGGCGATAGTGCTCGGTCCACAGCTTGTAGGCCTCGCCCTGGCAGATCTGCGAGGCGATGATGTAGGTCTCCAGGTCGCGCGGCTTCTCCCCGAAGTACGCCACGATCGAGTCGTCCATCGCCTGGCGCCGCGGCGGGCTGAACCCCAGATCCTCGTGCACGCCAATGTGATGGTCCCACACGCTGTTTTCGTTCGGCCACTGGCTCTGAGGGCTCAGGAAGCTGCGGGTGGTCTTCACACAGGGGCATGACAGATGCCCGATCTCACTGACGAAGCGCGATTCATCGCGAGTGTAGACGGGGTCCGCGAACGGGGTGCCGTGGTGCCAGACATGGCTGTCGCCCTGGTACTGGTCCTGCGGGTTGACATCCGGGTCCGGGCTGCAGGGGCTCGAGGGGACATAGTCACGGGTCCCGTCGAAGCGCGCCACCGCGGCCGGCAAGACCTCGCGCGTGAGCCGGTTCTTGCGCACATCGATCTTCTCCCCGAACCACCCCCAGTAGGCGCAGTCGTTCTCGTTGTCGCCCGACCACAGGGCCAGGCAAGCGAAGTTGCGCAGCCGCTTCACCACGTCCGCCGCCTCCTCGGCCCTGATGGCGAGGAAGTCAGGATGCAGCGGGTACACCGCGCACGACATCATGAAGTCCTGGTAGACGAGGATGCCCAGCTCGTCCAGCTTACCGAACCAGGCAGCGGGTTCGTAGACGCCCCCGCCCCACACGCGGAGCATGTTCAGGTTCATGCGCCGGCACATCTCCAGCAGGCGGTCGTGCTTGTCACCCTCCGCCAGCGCATGATAGCAGCTCGCCGGCGTCCAGTTCATCCCGCGCGCGAACAGCCGCACCCCGTTGAGCTCGAACCCGTAGGAGACCTTACCCGCGCCCTGATCCTCCTGGACGAGGCGCACGGTGCGCAGGCCCTGGCGGCGCCGCTTCTGATCCAGCAGCATGCCGCTCTCATGCAGGGATACGGTGAGGTCGTAGAGGCTCGGCTCACCGAGGTCCCACGTCCACCACAGCCTCGCGTCGTCGACCTCGAACTCGAAGCAGGCGACGCCGTCCACAACCGGTGCCTCCCCGCCGAACCGACTCTCCCCACAGACGGCCTCAACCGTCACCGTGAGCCCCGTGGCCTCTCCCGCGAACACCTCCACCGGGACTTCGTACCGGACCGAGGCGCGCTGTCCGGGCTGTGTGTCGTGCCCCGCAACGGCCTCCCCGGATGCGCCGCCGATGGCCACAGCCGTGGTGCGCAGGAAGTCATCGCCAATCCGGGCCCGCGGGTAGGCCACCAGTCGTACCGCGCGCCAGATGCCCGCGGTGACGATGCGGGGGGCGATGTCCCACCCGTAGCACTGATCGGCCTTGCGCGCCCACAGGCGCTCCGGGTCGTTCATCGTCGCGTGAGCCCCCTCCAGCGGGAGCCCGGCAACGGCCGCAAGCGGCGACGCCAGGCGCACGACAAGCGTGGCCTTCTCCCCGGGGCGCACCATACCGGTCACGTCGAAGCTAGCCGGGACGAACATGTTGGCGTGGCGCCCGACCTCGCGCCCGTTGAGCCAGACTGTTGCGAAGGTGTCGAGGCCCTCACACACCAGCTCGACCCGTTCGCCGGAGAACCCGCCCGGAACGGTGAACTCGGTGCGGTACCACCACTCGTGGTGCTCAAGCTCGGCGAGCTTGCGGGTGTTCTTCTCGAAGAAGGGGTCCTCAAGGCGCCCCTGCTGGAGCAGGTCATAGTGCGCACAGCCCGGCACATGCCCCTCCAGCCATGACACACTCTCGAGGCTGTCAATCGTCCCCTGGCCGTCCTTGCAGTGCCACAGTTGCCAGACTCCGTTGAGCGACAACGACTTGCGCATGTTAGCCTCCGGGTCTCACGCTCATGGCCACGCACAGGGCGGCGACGTCGCCGATCCGCTCGCCGAGCTCCGCGGGCACAATGCGGCACACTCCCGCCGCGCGCGGCAGGGCCTCGCGGAGGATCACCTCGCGCGCCGGGCCCAGGTATAGCTCGCCCAGCCTGACGGCCAGACTGCCGAGTACGATCACTTCCGGATTGAGGATGTCGATGAGGATGGCGAGGCCCTCGCCCAGCCGGGCGCCCGCCTCCCGGAGGATAGCAAGGGCGAGCGGGTCACCCTCCCGCGCCGCCGCGGCGACGGCCGGCGTCGTGACGCCGGCCGGCTCGCGCTCGCACGACAGGCGGGAGGTCTCCCCCCGCCTCTGCGCCGCGAGGGTCATCCGGGTCGCCAGGCGGGCGATCCCGCCACCACTGCAGAACCCCTCGAACGACCCCGGCTTCCCGTAGCCGGAGGGCCCGTCGGGGGCCAGGCGGATGTGCCCGGCCTCGCCCGCCATGTCATTCGTGCCCGAGTAGAGTCGGCCGTCGAGGATGAGCCCACACCCGAGCCCCGTGCCGGCGGTGATGAACACCATGTTGCGGCACCCGCGGCCGGCCCCGAACTGCCACTCCGCAAGCGCCCCGGCGTTCGCGTCGTTTGCCAACGCGGTCGGGAGACCGGTGTGGGAGGCGAGCGCCTCGACCACCGCCACTTCGTCCCAGCCGGGGAGGTTCGGCGGCCCGAGCACGACGCCGCGCGCACTGTCGAGCGGCCCGCCACAACTGATCCCGAGGGCGGCCACCTGCTCCCCACGGCGGAGCTCGTCGAGGGCGGCGCGGACGGTGGCGAGCACCGCGGCCGGCCCACCGGTGTGGTCAGTCGGGAACTCGACGCGCCGCAGGACCTCGCCCTGGTCGGTGCCCAGTACCGCGGCCGTCTTCGTGCCGCCGATGTCGACACCCAGGAGGAGGAGAGATGATGGCGCTGAGGGGATCACAGGCTGACTCCATCCTGCAGGGGGGAGATTGCCGCTCTTCTAGATGCCCGCGGAGGCCACTCACAGCCATCCCATCACGAGCGACCCGGCCGGAAGTGGGCTCTTCGGCCGGGTCTCGAGGCTACTTGACGCCCAGCACGAACGACCGCGGCTCGGCGAGCGGCTCCATGTGAATGGCCGTCACCGGGCACAGCTCGGCGCACAGCCCGCACCCCACGCACGGCTGGGCCGCGACGACGTGGGCGCCGTCCTCCAGCCGGGCCGCCCCGTAGATGCACACGCGCGCGCACAGCCCGCAGTTGACACAGCGGTCGCTGTCGATCGCGGCGACGCAGTCTTGCGCCCGCGCGATCTCGTCATTGCCCTTGATGCGGGTGCAGACCGCGCCCCGGCAGGCGTCCGGCGTCTGGTACCCATGGGCGTCCAGCCACGCGCTGAAGTCGGCCAGCAGGCGCCCGACAACCCCATAGCCCTCCATCACGATCGCCGAGCAGACCTCCACCACCGTCGCCCCGGCGAGGACGAACTTCGCCACATCGCCCCCGCTGGCGACACCGCCGCTCGCGGCGATCGGGATCGGCAGGCCGGGGTACGTCTCCGAGATCCAGCGCAGGACATAGTGGATGGCGAACGGGCCCCCATGCCCGGCGTAGCCACCGTGCATGATCGGCAGCTCGGTATCGAGATCGATGTCGAGGCCGGTGAAGCGGTTGAACATCACCACGCCGTCGGCACCGCCCTGTGCCAGCCCCCGGACGACGGCGCCCGGGTTGTCCAACTGCCCGGTGACCTTGGGGATGATCGGCACGTTGGGGGCACCCCGCTTCGCGGCGTTCAGCGCGGCCAGCATGGTGTCCAGCATCTGCGCGTGGGCCATGATGTGGGTGCCGTGGGGGCACGAGACGTTCAGCTCGATGGCGCGGGCCCCGGCCTGCTGTGAGACCGCGGCCCCCTCCTCCCACCGGGCCTCGGAGGTGCAGTTGAGGCTGGAGAAGATCGGCATGTCACACTGCTCGGTGGCGACGCGGATCTGCTCGCCAAACTCCTGCAGGCCATAGACGTTGGCCTGCTCGAACGAGTAGAGGGCGAAGGCGCGGTGGCGCCCCAACTGGTGGGTGAGCAGCTTGAAGCGTGGGGTGGGCGAGTGGCGGGCGGGCTCGTACTCGAAGTAGCTCTTGATGACCGCGGCCCCGCAGCCGGCGTCCTCGCACCGCTTCAACCGGTCGGCGGTCTCGGTGATCCCCGCCGGCGCGGCGATGAGCGGGTTGCGCAGCGGTATGCCACAAAACTGGGTTGCCAGGTCTGGCATGGGTCATCTCCCGGGCTTGCGTCG
Organism: uncultured Armatimonadia bacterium; assembly: GCA_964542355.1. Taxonomy (GTDB): domain Bacteria; phylum Armatimonadota; class Zipacnadia; order Zipacnadales; family JABUFB01; genus CAZIWQ01. The sequence continues at coordinate 272 of CAZIWQ010000549.1, read as the reverse complement.
CGGCGCGGGCCCGACACCGCCACGACACGGGTGGGTTACGAAACAGCCCGTTCGTGCGGAACGGGCTGGGGGCACATCGGGCATCCGCATCCACTGGGCCGCGCGCGAGACGGTCGCCGCGTAGGTCGAGCGTCTCGCTCGACTCACCGCCGACCGGGACGACGCCGCTCATTTGGGGCCAGTCCGTCAGCGGCCGCACGAACCGGGCCTCTGGGCCGATGTCATCCTGAGGAGCGAATGCGGCTTCGCAGAAGCCGCAGCGACGAAGGATC
>CAZIWQ010000548.1:0-5246 GCA_964542355.1 uncultured Armatimonadia bacterium | reverse complement strand
GTGATCCTTCGTCGCTGCGGCTTCTGCGAAGCCGCATTCGCTCCTCAGGATGACAACCCCGTCCGCCCTACTCCACCCACACGAGTGCGAAGCTGCTGGGGCGCAGCCGCAACGCCACGCGCCCGTCTTGCATCGCCAGCGCCTGGTCCGTCAGTGCATTGCGCGCCCTGGCCTGCTCGAGCCCCGGGCCCAGCAGGAGCAGGCTGACCTGCGTCTGTGTCACCTGCGGCCGGAGGTTCCCCACCACCAGCAGCGCCCGCTTGCCCGGCACCAGGTACAGACTGACCTTCACGTTGGCACTGTCGGCCTGCACCAGCTTCTCGGCGCGGTAGTAGGGCACCCACCGGGCCTCGCGGTACCCGAAGCGGTCGTACGTCTGCCACAGGTTGGCGGTCTTGCGCGAGGCATCGTTGCGGTCGGTCCAGCCCTGCGGCCACACCGCGACCCCGTGCAGCAGCGACCAGGTCATGTGCAGTGGCTCGTAGATATGGGCATCGCCGCCCAACAGGACCGTCCAGAACCCCCACTGCTTGCCCTGCCACCGGACGCGGAACCGCGTGAGATCCTCGTACTGCTCGTGCTCCCCGCTGTACATCACGTCGGTGAACGACATCGTCGGGATCAGGGTGTTGAACGACATGTGGTTGACGAGATAGCCGTCACGGTTCTTGGCGTGGATGAGCTTGTACATCCGCTTGAGCATCTCGCGGGTGGCGAAGACCGGCCAGGTGGAGTGCACGGTGCCAGTGTCATCGGTCCAGCCACAGCCGTGGTGCGTGTTCTGGCAGGCGTAGGCCTGGGCACAGCCATCGGTATAGCAGCCCTCCATGCCGAGATCGTCAAGCATCCAGCGGGTGCCCGCGGCCATGTAGTCGGCAAAGCCGCTGCGGGCACAGACGTCCCAGAAGTAGTGTCCCGGCGGTGGCTCCGAGGGTTGCGTCGAGAGCGGGCGCCGGCTCCACTCGGACCCGAACTGCGCACTCAGCGGCGAGGGCGACCCGATTGCCGGATAGCCCATGTAGGTGGAGGGGCGCAGACCTAGCTCACGGTCCTCCCGCACGGTCTCGCGGAGCTTCGGGATCTCCGGCTCCGTGAACAGCGGCGACGGCCAGCCGTACTTGCCACCATCGCCCTCCAGCCAGAACCAGTGGAGCTTCGCATTGAAGCCCCAGCGCGTGACAGCCTCCTGACGTGACATGGGGGCGAGCATGGCGATCCGCAGCGCGGGGCCGAACTTGCCGGGAGCGAACGTGCACCCGAGGCTCGGCACGCCCCCGAGTTCGCCCGACTTGCCGGAGACGACCTCCGCGTGCGTCTCGGCGTCCTCCCCGTCCGGGCGGAACGCCTCATCGAGATGGTCGAGCAGCAGCGTCTGCGCATCAGGCTTGAACGGGCCCGTGGGGACCGCGTACGTCTCCCCGCGATAGCGAACGGCACTGGAGACGCGCAGCTCATCGACAGCGACACGGGTGTAGCCCGACCAGTCGGAGGGACAGCCGAGGCGCAGGCCGAGCTTGGCCGGCTCCCTATCCCACTCCGCCGGGAGACCGCCGTCGAGCGACCCACAGCGCTTGCCGCCGACGTACAGCTCGATCTTCTCGCCCCAGGTCACGGCCAGGTGAGTGAACTCGTCCGGCCGGAGCTGCACGCCCGCGGCGGAGATGCTGGTCTTCTTCTGGCCCCGGGTGAGCAAGACGTTCATCCGCTGCTCCGGGCCGGGCAGATAGTAGACCTGCATGTCGCCCCCGGCGCCGTTGATGCTGGCCACCTGCCGCCACGAGCCCGTCATGTCACCCAGCGGGGCGAGCCAGAGCTCGAGCGTGCCCTGCGTGATGTCGAGATTGCCGGCTCCCGGGTAGCGGCACAGCTCCTGGCACATCGTCTTGCCCTCGCCCTCCCCGAAGCGCACCCAGAAGGGGTCGCCGGCGTGGGCATCTTTCGTCGGCGTGGCCATCAGCGCGAAGGTCAGGGTGATGGGCTTGTCGAGGCGCCGGGGTGTCCGGATCATGTTGCCGCGGATGAAGGTCGTCTCCCCCTCCGGCCGGACCTCCAGTGCCTGATCGTCGTGAGGCCACCAGACTTCATCGCTCTCTGCGATCCAGGCGAGGCCGATGTCATCGTTCCCGACCCAGACCTGCGGGAGGAAGGGGCTGCGCCAGCCCCCCGGGGGCGTGATGAGCGACGGCGAGGACATGCCGTTCGAGGGGCACAGGAAGCGGGCATAGTGGCTCTTCACGGGGATCTCGAGCCGGAGGCTGGCGACCTCAGTCGGCTCCTGCGGGGTGAGGGTGAGGTCGTAGCGTTGCAGGCCGTCAAACTCGGTGGTGGTCAAGAGCTTGACGTCGAGCGCGCCGACGCGGCCGCGCGACACGCGCACCGACATGTCATCCGGGGCCGCGACATCGACGGCCCGCAACGCCCCGAGGTCCTCCGTGTGGCCACCGGTGGTCAGCTTGAGGCTGATTGGGGCTGCCAACATCGGCTCCCCCTGGTCGACAACCTGCTGCGGGAGGGTTCCCTGGCCGCAGCGGTACTCCCGCCCCCACACCCGGATCGTGCTCCCATCGCACCGTACCGGCTCCCACGGGTACGGGATCGTGTGGTCGAGGCCCTCCGTGCTGTGCCACCACCGGGGCCGGGCGAAGTGCTCGTAGTCGGCCTCCGCGGAGGCCAGGACCTTGCCATCGGGCCCCACGGCCTCTGAGCGCACCCGGTACTTGCCCGGCGCGAGGTCGGCAATGTCGATCGCAGCGGCCCCGCACCCCCGCACGAACTTGTCGACACTGCAGCCTGCGACCGCGCGCTCGCCCTGCATGAGCTGCGAGCGCGCCACGAGCCCGGGCGGCGGACCGGGGAGGCCCGCGACATTCGCCGTCACCCACAGCTTGCCCTCGTACGGGTACCCCTCGGCCGCGATGTCGTAGGCTTTCATCACCCGGAACGGCAGGCGCTGGGAGTACATGACATCGTGTTGCGTAGCGGCCCGCACAGTGAGCTGGTACAGACCCGTGACCAATGGCGGCGCAGCCACCGTTACCGCCCGGTAGTCCGCCAGCCGGTTCTCCTGCTCCACGATGGTCTTGGCATCGCTCCCAACGAGCTTGCCCGTGACCACGACCAGCGGGTCGAAGAGCAGGCCGGTGAGCGCCACTCGGGCGCTCACCTTCCCGGCGGCCAGGTCGCCGAGCGGCCCCAGGCGGATGGCCCGGTCGGACGTGCTGAACACGATCTCGCCAAGGTTCTCCAGCGTGTGGAAGTTGCCCGCGGCGTAGGCCCACGAGGAGTAGCGGTTCATCGTCTCGCCGTCACGGCAGACGTTCACGCGCCAGCGCTCGCCTGCGTGCGGGGCCCCGCGCCCATCCAGCTCGGAGAAGGGCAGCCGGCACTCCATCGTCCAGCGATCCGCCTCCCGCCGCGTCTTGAACTCGCAGGCCGGGTTGTACTTGAGGTCTGCGGCCGCGGGCTGACGCGGGTCGATCCGGCTGTCGTAGACGGTGCCGATTGCGTTGCAGATGAACTGGTAGTAGGGGAAGCCATCGGGCGTGGGACGGCAGATGAAGTCCACGGCGTCTTCCATATACACGCCGGAGTCATGGTCGCGCAGGCGTGCCACCAACTCCCGCTTCTCGGGATTGAGGCACTCGTAGGCCAGGTAGAGAGCCTGCTCGTCCCAGCCGGCATAGACGACGGTCTGCTCGGAGACAAGGCTGTTCTCGAACAGGCTGACAAAGCCGGTCGTGCGGGCGGCGCCGCCCCACTCGTTCTCGTCGATCTGCCCGTCGATGGTGGGGGCCTTGATCCGGCACACCGTCATCGCCGGGTAGTCGGGGGTCTGCTCGCCACCGGGGCCGAGGATCCGCAGCTCGTCGAGGGCAAACTCGCTCTCCACATCGCTCCACCCGATGTGGCTCCCGCAACTGATCCGCAGATCCTGCGGCTTCACGTCGACCGGCCCGAACAGCCCCTGCCAGTCCTGGGTGATCTGCCGCTTGCCATCACACCACAGCTCCATCCGGCGTCCCCAGCGCAGCTCCAGGTGGTGCCATTCGCCCTGGCGCCAGTAGCCCGGGAAGCCGCCATAGCAGACGAGCTGGCGGTTGACGTCCCAGACGCCGAAGCATGTCTGGCCGAGGGTGGAGTAGATGACGACCTGGCTGGTACCCGGCCCCCGCACAGTGAAGAAGAGCTGGTTGCTGAGCACGCCGGGCGCCTTGACCTTCTCGGCGGCATCGAAGCCCAGCGCCACCCAGAACTCGACCTCCCCGGCGGCGAGGTTGAGGTTGCCGGCGGAGGGGTAGTGCATGTCCATCAGGCCGTGGAAGGCGAGGGCGGAGCCGAACTGGCCAGGGACGAACTTGCCGCCCGTGCCGGGGCGCCCACCGGTGAGGTCCCCGCTCGTCGTGATGGCGGCCGGCCGGGTGCACGTCTTGCCGTCAGGGGTGAAGCTCTCGTCGAAGTGGTCGAGGAGCAACGTGCGGCCGTCGCGGGTGTAGGGCTGGCTCCACGCGGCGACGCTGAGGGTGAACAGTCCAAGGACGGTCAGTATGGGTAGCCGCGGCCGGGGCATCGGCTCTCTCCTCGCAGCCATGATCGAGTCGAGATTCGCCGCGGGGGGGCGGGCTCCTGCCGCCGCCGTGCGCCGTTGTCCGTGCAGTGGTAGGAGCGCTCCCCTGAGCGCGACGGCACGGAGGAAGGCAACGGCGACGATGCACGACACCGGCGCTCGAGCAGCGTGGTGGGAGAGGAGCCGTATGCCGTGCGCGTGACGGTTGGCAAGCGCCGCCCGGTCGCGCTCAGGGGAGCGCTCCTACCACGTCAACAGCCGTTCATCCTGCTCATTCTGTCAATCCTGTTTGCTTCCCGTTCCCGGCCGGCGGACGCCGATCGCCCGCGCGGCCAGCCAGCTCTGCTTCGTGCCGATTGCCCCCTCCGGACACACCTCCTGGCAGCAGAAGCACTCCAGGCACTTCCCGTAGTCGACGATGGCGTGCGGCGCGAGCGTGATGGCCTGGCCCGGGCAGATCCCGGCGCACGCTCCGCAGCGGACGCAGGCGGAGACATCAACCACCGGGCGCACCCAGATCGCCCGACTGATCAGGCGCCCCACCCAGCGGGGGAAGCCGCGGCGGATGCCACCCGGTGGACGGACGAACTCGATCCGCAGGTCTGCCGGGTCGGCCCCGCACACCTCGATCTTCGCCAGGTCACACTCGCCGAGGCCCTTCTCGTGGGCGGCCGTCGTCGTG
>CAZIWQ010000547.1:0-5246 GCA_964542355.1 uncultured Armatimonadia bacterium | reverse complement strand
GTAGGGGCTAGACGGCATGCCGCATCGAGGTGAGTTGCTGGTCCCAGCAACCCGGGGAATCGTGCCTAGCGGAGCAATAGTGCCCCGTTGCGGATGGTGTTGCGCGTCCCGGGCGGGACCCCGCCCAGCCTGGCCGTGGGGCGTCAGCCCCGCCGTATGGGGCTGACGGGCCCCCACGCACGGCCTGCGAAGCCCTATCCCGCGCAGCGACGCGGCGGCCGTCAGTATCACCCCACACCCACGAAGGAGCAATCAGCTTGAACCGGCTCAGAGTCTTCTCGGGGAGTTCCAACCGCCCGCTGGCGCAGGAGATCTGCGACTGTCTCGGCATCGGGCTGGGTGAGGTGGCGATCTCCCGGTTCTCCAACGAGAACCTGTTCGTGCAGGTGATGGAGAGCGTGCGGGAGGCGGATGTGTTCGTCGTGCAGTCGCTGTACCCTCGGCCCGACGAGAGCGTGATGGAGCTCTTGCTCTTGTGCGATGCGCTACGGAGCGCCTCCGCGGCACGCGTCACGGCCGTGATCCCGCACTACTCCTACGCGCGCTCTGACAAGAAGGACAAGCCCCGCATCTCGATCGCCGCGCGCCTGATCGCCGATGTGCTGGTCACCGCGGGGGCCAATCGCTTCCTCACGATGGCCCTGCACTCCGAGCAGGTGCGGGGGTTCTTCAGTGTCCCGACCGACCACCTGCTGGGATCGCCGGTGATCTGCAGCTACCTGTCACAGCTTGACCTGTCGCAGGCGGTAGCGCTGTTCGACATGGGCCAGGACCGGCGCGGCGGCGGCTATGCCGAGCGGCTGAAGCTCCCCATCGCGGTCATCGACAAGCGCCGGGTCAGCGACACCGAGGTGGAGATCCAGGCGATGATCGTCGATGTCGCCGGCAAGGACGTGCTGGTGTTCGATGACGAGATCAGCCGCGGAACCTCGCTGATGGCCACGCTGGACGCCATCCGGCCGCTGGGCGTGCGCAGTGTCCGCGCAGCGTGCACGCACGGCCTGTTCTGCGGGCCGGCGATGGCTGACATCGAGGCCTCGGCACTTGCCGAAGTAGTTGCCACGAATACGGTCGCTGTTCCCGCCGAGGGACGCAGCAGCAAGCTCACCGTCCTGTCGGTGGCACCGCTGTTCGCGGAGGCGATCAAGCGCATTCATCAGGGTGAGTCGGTCAGCAGCCTGTTTGGGTGACCGCGTCCCTATCGGCCTCGAGGTCGGCGGCCTCCAGGTCCTCGGCGCGGGGCCGCGGCCGCGCCGGCAACGCCACCGCCACCAGCACCATCACGAAGACGAGGATTGCGACTGCGACCCAGAAGCTCGACCGCAGCCCCCACAGATCCGCGATGCGACCGAACAGCACCGGGGCGAACGCCACCGGTGTCTGGATCAGCATGACAAACGCCATGTTGCGGCGGATCTTCGATTTGGGCGAGCAGCAGACCACGTAGTTGGGGAAGTACACCCCGAACAGCTCGCCTGCCCCGTTGAGGCCGAAGGCGAGCAGAAACCACATCCCTGGCACGAACAGAACCCACAGGACGCTGGCGATGTCCAGGATGCCGGTCACGAACAGCCCCGCGCGGGGGTTGGTGCGCGTGAGAATCCATCCGAGCAGGAAGCCGGCCAGGACCTTGCAGGCGAACCGCAGGGCGTTCTGGTAGCCCACCAACTGCTCCGCCGGGACATCCACCGCCTCCTTGGAGAACAGACTCATGTTGTTTTGCACCGAGTGCCCACTGTAGATCAGCAGGTAGGCGATGCAGGCGATCAGGATCAGCCGATAGCTGAAGAACTGCCCCAGTCCGCCGAAGACCGTCTCGCCGAACGGCCGGCGCTCGGCCTCCTGTCGCGGCAGCGGGATGACGTAGAGGTACGACAGGATCGCTGCCAGCGCCATGATCGGGACACTCGCCCCGAACAGAAGCGCGAAGTTGTACGGGTAGGCGATCTCCCACCACCACGTCGGGTGCCAGCCGAAGAGCTTGTTCGTGAGCAAGAGTTGCGACCCCAGCGAGCCGATGACCGCGAACACCGGGCCGATGCCGTAGGCGAGGGTGAAGGCGCGCCCGCGCCGGGCCTCCGAGACCCCGCGCCCCAACGCTTCCCAGTTGAACGTCCACACGACACCATTGGCGCACCCGAGGATCGCGCCGTGGGCCACCAGGGCGGTGATGCGCAGCCAGTTCGGCGTGTCCAGGAGCAGGACCGCGGTCACCATCGCGCCGAGCGCGGCGATGACCGCGTAGGACACGCACAGTGTGAGCTTCAGCCACTTCACCTGGGGCACCAGCCAGGCGATGAGGATCGGGAAGGCCGCCAGCCCGAGGTACGCGGTCGTGGGCAGGTTGGAGACCATCTTCGAGGCCTCCAACCGTTCGCACAGCGCCGCCTGCACAAACCCGACATACAGCACCGGGGCGGCGAGGTAGATGAGCGAGACGAGGGTCGCATAGATCAGCGAGTTACGGGCCTGCAACTGCGGGCTGAGATGAACCTCGAGGGCGTCCGGCGCCGCGTCGCCGGCGGGTGCCGGCGCTTCCGCCCCGGGGGGCACGGGTTCCGTTGCCTCACCCGCTCGGACGTTCTGCGGCTCAGGCGTCTGTGACATCGCCGGCGTCAGCCCTTTCGCTAGCGGAGCTCGAAGCGGTCCATCGCCGCGACGATCCCGGCCGAGATGTTCCCAACGACCTCGTCGATGATGTCCTCGGTCACCACCAGCGGCGGGGCGAGCACGAGGATGTCGCCGTTGTTGCGCAGGATCATGCCGTTGCGGTAGCAGTGATCGCGGATGAACCCGCCGACATCCATGGCCGGGTCGAAGCGCTCGCGCGTCTCGCGGTCGGCCACGAGCTCGACGGCCTGCAGCAGGCCCATGCCCCTGACATCGCCGACCATCGGGTAGCGGTACAGCTCGTGGAGCCGCTGCGCGAGATAGCTCCCCATCCGGGCCGCCCGCTCGACGAGCTGCTCTTGCTCGAAGATGTCGAGCACGGCCAGCGCCGCCGCCGCGGAGACCGGATGCCCCGCGTAGGTGTACCCATGGCGGAAGTCGTGCCCCGGCCGGCGGAAGGTGTCGGCGATCGTGGCGGTGGTGAGCACGACGCTCATCGGCGCGAAGCCGGCGGCAAAGCCCTTGCCCAGGCACAGGAAGTGGGGCACCACGCCCCAGTGCTCGCAGCAGAACAGCTTGCCGGTCTTGCCCATCCCCACCTGGATCTCATCGTAGATGGTCAGGATGCCGTGGCGGTCACAGAGGGCCTTCAGCTCGGGGAGGTAGAACGGCGGGGGCACCGGGAAGCCCGTATTGGAGCCGGGGATCGGGTCCAGGATCATCGCCGCGATGGTGTGGGGGCCCTCCTGGGCAATCACGGCCTCGGTCTGCCGCAGGGCGGCACGGGCGGAAGCCTCGGGGTCCAGACCCAGCTCGCAGCGATAGGGATGCGGGGCCATCACGGGCACGAAGCCCGGCCCCAGCGGCTCCTGGGGCTCGCGGAACCACTGCAGGCCCGTGGCGGCGAGCGCCGCGGCGGAGGCGCCGTGGTAGCTGTTGCGGCGATACACGATCTTGCGCCGCTGCGGTTCCCCCCGGTCCCAGAAGTACTGGCGGGCCAGCTTGATCGCCGACTCGGTGGCGTCGGAGCCATCGCTGACAAAGAAGCTGACCTCGAGCTCGCCCGGCGCCAGCGCGGCCAATCGCTGTGCCAACGTGATGACGACCGGCGTGAGACAGTCGTGGTAGATCGGGTAGAACTCGATCTGGCGCAGTTGCGCGAGGATCGCCTCATGCACCTCGGGACGCCCGTGACCACACACGCTCGTCAGCAGGGCGGCGAAGGTATCCAGGTAGCGGCGGCCGTCGGCATCGTAGATGAAGCAGCCTTCGCCCCGCTCGATGACCTTGATCCCGCTGCGCTCAATGTCGCCGTAGTCGCTGAGGCTGAACAGGATGTAGCGCGCCGCATCGGCCTGCAGCGCCCGCGTCTTCTCGCTGTACTCGATCTTGATCTCGTGGTCCATGGGTTTGGTCATGCCTCCAGCGCAGTGATGGCCGTGGCCAGGAGCTCGTCACCCGATCTCCGGATGGGCATCCGGTCGCAGCGGATTGGTGCGGGCGGCAAACGAGAACAGGTATGGATAGTCCTGCCGAAGGTGGATCATGTAGGCGATCCACTGGGCCAGCAGTGAGGAGTAGGCCCGGTTCGTGTCGCCGGCGAGGTGCCGCAGGTCGGCGTCAGCGAGGTCGCTCAGCGACCTGCGCGCGCTCAGCTCGGAACCGAGGTGGAAGATGGCCCACAGCAAGTCGGCGAAGGTGTCATGCTCCAGCACCATCGGGTTCTCCAGCAGACGGAGCATGAACTCCTGCGTCGCGACGAGATGGCTGCGAACCGCGTCCAGGGCCTCCGGCTCGGCCGCCACCTCCAGGCGGATCGTGGTCACGAACGCGAGCGCCTGCCGCAGCTCCTGCTCCGTCCAGTCGGGAGTGACGGCCAGCCGGGAGCACAGCTCCTCCCGGTTGGTGACAAGGCCACCGAGGCAGGTCAGCAGCCGACAGCCCACGGTCTCGAAGAACACGCCGATCACCATGTTCATCTTGTGTTGGCGGCCGCGGCGCTCCCGCTCGGACAGCAGCCGGTCGACGATGACCGTCACGAACAGGACCTCCAGCGGAACGAAGGCGATGTCACCCAGGAGATAGATGAGGATGTGGTGAGCATCGCCGAAGACGAGATAGTGAAGCCAGTGCAGCACTACGGCCGCAGCGATCAGGAGTAGCGCTAACAGGCCGGTTTCCTTGTTGCTCATGGTCCTCCCCGATGGGCGCCCAGGTGGAGTGTCCGGACGCCGGGCATCAGCGATGATAGGGGCGCGCATCCTCCGGGTGGCGCTCGAGGGCGCACTCCCGGCACAGCAGCTTCACAACCACGATCCCGGCCAGGAAGCCGCCGATGTGGGCCCACCAGGCCACGCCGCCGCCCGCAAGGCCCGCCGGCAGCGACACCAGCCCCGGCAGCAACTGCATCGCAAACCAGATCCCCAGGAACGTGACCGCCGGCAGCTCGATGACATCGATGAAGAACCCCAGCCACAGCAGGGTGGCCACCCGGGCCCGCGGATAGAGCACGAAGTAGGCCCCCAGTACCCCGGCGATGGCGCCGCTGGCGCCCACGGTCGGCACGGTGCTGGCGGGTGCCGTCGCGACGTGCGCCAGGGCCGCCACGACCCCGGCGAATACGTAGAACCACAGGT
>CAZIWQ010000546.1:2097-5257 GCA_964542355.1 uncultured Armatimonadia bacterium | reverse complement strand
TGCAGACCACGTACTCCGGCCCCGCCGCCGACTTCGCCTGGGTGATCCCGGTGCCCTCTCCTCCGGCGCCGGATGATATCTTCGTCGCCTCCTCCGACCTCATCAAGGGCGCGATCCTGACTACCCAGCCCCTCCTCACCAAGACGATGCTGTGGGACGCGTGGGAAGAGAGGAAGAACTGGCCCTGGGTTGCGCAAAGCGCCGGGGGCACGCTCACGAGTGCCACGAGCGTCACTGTCTGGCAGAAGCTGCTCGTGGGCGACTACCGGGCGGCGGTGTTGTCGGCCACCAGTTCGGGGGCGCTCCTGCAGTGGCTGCAGAGCAACGGCTATGCGGCCCCGCCGGAGCTGGCGACCGTTGCGGGCGAGTATGTGCGCAAGGGCTGGTGCTTCGTCGCCCTGAAGATGAACCTGGCCGCGGTTCGCGGCCGGGCACTGCTGCACGATGTCCAGCCCCTGGGGTTGCGGTTCAGGACGGACAAGCTGGTATACCCCCTCCGGATCTCCGCCGTGAGTGCTCCCGCGCAGACCGCACTGCTGCTCGTGGTATACGCGCCGCAGCCTGTGCAACCCCGCGAACTGCCGGTGGCGACCCTTCCACTACCAGCGTACCTCAGGCGGGGGGACTCATACCACTCGCTGGTGCGCCGCGCCCTGGGGGAGCACCATGGGCGGGCCTTGCTGGTCGAGCTGCAGACGGGCGACGGACCCATTCCGCTCTTCACCGGCCGGCGCGGGGACGCGGAGGGACGCCTCCGGGCGGCGAACGTCAACCCGGAGCACATCTGTGCAGGCCTCTACCGAGCGCAGGCACACTCCGCGGCGGTGGAAGACTGGCGTGCACTCTCCCCTACTCGCTTCTATGGCTTGCTGCCCCGCGCCGCCCTGGTGGACCTCACGCTCGAGCCTGGCCCGGTGCCAGGAGCGGCGGCCCTGATCCAGCGGCAGGCCACGGTTCACCACGCATGGTGGCTGGAGCTGATCTGGTGGCGGTGGCCACCGATTCTGATTCTCGCGCTGCTGCTCGCGGGGTCGCACCACTGGCGGCGACGTCGCAGCCGGTTCCCGAACGAGGGTGGCGCGGGAGAGGTGACGGGGCTCGCCGTCGCGTTCCTGGTGATCGGCGCTCTCGTGGTCGCAGTGTCCCTCGCTGGTGGCCGCGCCGGCCACTTGGTGCCCTTCGGGATGGCGTGGCTGCCGGCGGTTGTTCTCGCAGCTCTCGGTGCCGCGCCAGTCGTGTCCCTGCTGCGCCGTCTGCGGCCGGCACAGGCGGCACTGTGGATGGCGGGCGTGGTCGCAGCGGTCGCAGCAGTGGGGTTCCTGGCATCATTCGGGGCCCGTTTCGACCCACTCCTGTGGTGGGTTGTCAGTCGCGGTGTGGCCGTCACACTAGCGGCCCTCTGGATTGCCGCCATCGCACGCTGCCGGGACTCGTGGGTGCTCTGGGTCACCCTGGCGGCTTTTGTCATCTTCACATTGCCCCCGCTCACGGGCTGGCTCGTGAGCGGTCTCAGCGTTGGGGACAAGCAGTTGAGTGCCCGGCTACGCCGGCTCGATCGGGCTCTGGAGCAGTTCCGCGACACCTATCACTGCTACCCCACGGACCTCAAGGACCTCACCAATCCCCGGCCACGCCGCGGGCTGGACGCGAGTGGGAATGCGGTGGCCATCGCGCCTGCGAGAAACGCACGCCGCATCCTCTCGCGCCTGCCGGTGGACCCGCTGACCGGCAAGCGCGACAGTTGGGCGTATGACGTGCTGTCACCGGGCCTGGTGGACTCGGGCGGCTACTCGATCACGGTGCACTAGGATGGGCGAGCCAACGCCCGGCGGGGGAGCACAGGGGAAGAGAAGGGAGGGTGGCCGAACCCCCGGGCTTCAGCCCATAGGCGTCAAGATAGGCGCGAACGCGGGCCCAGGGTCGTCTCGGGCGCGCGGTCCGGAGGCTGTCGACAGGCGCATTCCGTGACGACCCCGGCTTGTCCGGCAGGGGTCCGTCGAGCCGGTCACCCCATCGCCGCAGAAGCCACTCACAGCCATCTCGCCGCTAGAGACCCGGCCGGCAGTGACCTTTTCGGCCGGGTCCCTAAGGGCTGAAGCCCGGGGCTGGGTGTCGTGCGCTCCGAGGCACGCTGACCGCCCCCCGGGCACAACGCTGGCGGCATGCGCGACTGTGCGACTACCGGAACGGCTCGCCTCGCGTGAACACGACCACCCGGGCGCGAGGTGCGGGAGACGCGGGGCTCTGGCACGCGAACTGCACCGCATTGTCCCCCGGTGCGAGCGGAGGTATCGCTCTCGCGGCCGCCACCTCACCCCGCGGCTCACCGGCCGGGCCGCACAACACCGCCTTGCCCGCCGCGTCGACCTCCACGTAGCTCCCACTGCCGATGGCAGTCGCCAGCTCCAGCGTCTTCCCGTTGACGGTCAGCCGGGGGTTCGCGATCTGCCCGGACACGAGTGGCAGCGCCCGCACCGGCCGCAGGTCCACCAGGATCGAGTCGCGCGGCGGCAGGTTGTTGCACCAGATCGTGAGCGACTTGACGACCGAGTAGTTGACCAGCTCGCGGTAGATCGCGTAACCGCCGTGGTAGGGCCAGGCATAGTCGGCGTAGCGGTCGGAGTCGTGCTCGATCAACTCAAAGTAGCGCCAACCGGTGAAGTCCACCACCACGTAGTGCTCACCGTAGGCGCCGGTGAGGTGCGAGGGGCTCTGCACCTGGAAGTTGAGCACCTCACCCTTGCCATCCCCCAGCACCCACACCCCCAGTCCCTGCTGCGCGCTGAGGTTCAGCGGCGGGTCGAACTCCTTCTTGAAGCTCGCCCACGTGCCACGGCGCTCCGTGCCGGCGTTCGTCGCGGTCAGCCGGCCATAGGCAGCCCCGGCGTCGCCGATCACTTCGAGGTCGGCCGTGACCCCCCGGGCCGCCGTGCGTCCGGAGAACTCCTCCGCCGAGGCGAACCCGGCCAGCGTGACCCCCTTCTCCGCATCGTATGGTGCGAGAGACATCAGCGCCTCGATGCGCAGCGCGGGCGCCTGCTGTCCGTAGGGGTTGTCGACAGTCCAGGTTACCCCCGCGCCGTCCGGTCCCTGGAAGGTGCGCTTGGCGGTGGTGAGGGGGCGGAACTGCCAGGCACCGTCGGCGGCGGCTTCCAGATGG
>CAZIWQ010000546.1:0-2087 GCA_964542355.1 uncultured Armatimonadia bacterium | reverse complement strand
GGAACTCCGCCCGGGGCTCGCGCAACCGCGCCTTGACCGCCTCGGAGAAGTGCCCGGCGTGACGCAGCTCCTCATACTGCTTGATGATCGCTGCGAGACGCTGGTGGCCGGGCAGGCCCGGGTTGTAGCCCATCAATGACAGGCCCGAGTCAGTACCCAGCGCCTTGACGCACCAGTACTCGATGTCATCGGGGAAGGTCGGCTCCGACTGTGGCGGCTGCCAGGTCTTGAAGGCCCACCAGCCCAGGTTGCTGGGCAGGAATATGCGGGCATTGTTCCGGTTGCCGGCAACATGCTGGTCGATGAACTGCTTGTGCGACCGCGTGGGGTGGTCCCAGGCCCCGTGGCGCGAGCGCAGGACCCACAGGGGGTGGTAGAAGGTGCTGTACTCCATCGCCGCCGGGTGGTCGAGATGCTTCCATAGCTCCCAGACGTACTTCGCGCCGTAGTACCAGGCGTTCTCTCTTCCGCCCAGCACATCGTCCCCGTCGAGTGCATCCTGGTAGATGGTGTCGAAGCCGCACTCGTTGAAGAAGCGGGCGTTGGCTTCCACCACCTGCGTGAACAGCGCCGAGTCGGGGTCGGGGGCGAACAGGCCGAAGCACTCGCTGAGGTGGTGGACCTTCTCGCCGGCGGGGTGCACGGAGGCCCGCGTACCGAGGGCACCGCGCGTGCACGAGGTGAAGGCATAGGGCGCAGCTTTCGATACGCCGCCGTATGTGATCAGCTCCTGCCCGACACGCAACGTGATGCTGTTGCGCACGCCGAAGCCGGTGATCGTGGACATCGCTGCCGTGCTCTCGAGCACCGGAAGCGACGTGGCGTTCGCGGGAAGGTCGGCGGCGAGAGTGAAGGTGGCATCCGAGGCGAGGCCGGGGTCGGGCACGGGGGTGACCCACGGGGTCGCCTTGTCGATGAAGAACGCATACGGGTGCATCCCCACGTACATGCCCGCCGCGTGGAGACGATCGATGACCGCCTTCACGCTCGCCACGCCCCTGGGGTACAGCTTCGGGCTGGGCAGACAGTCGCCGAAGCGGTAGGTCCCCCGGCCACCGTGGATCTCCACCTGGTTGAAGCCGATGCTCTTGAGGGTGCGGATGAGCTCGTCCACGTCGGCTTCGGTGGGAGCGGCGAACAGATAGGAGGCATGGCTGATGGGCGCATCCATCGCCCACGGGCCGCCCACAGATGACTTCGGGAGCGCGGGGGCTGCGGTGACGGCCTCTTTGAGCACGTCGCGGAGGGCGCCCATGGGGCAGCCGATCACCGCCAGGCTGGCACCCACGATCCCGAACCGCGCAAAGCAGCTCGCACCGATCCCGCTGGTGGGAGCCGGCATCGGCCCCACCTTCGTCTGCAGGTTCCGCGCCAGCCCGCACGCGGCGAACGGCTCCTGGCTGTCGCCCTTCAGAGTCAGTTGCAGATTGGGGAACACCATCTCCTCGATGCTCGCGGCGGCGTGGGTCACCTCGACGGCGAAGTGGCGCCGATGCGTGGTGACTCGCAGGGCGGCCGTGGCCGGTGTCCCGGCGAACGTGAGGCGGACAAGCTCTCCCTCCGTCGCGGCGGAGGCGGCGTCATGCCACTTGCCGGCGACCTTCACCCGGGCGACCGGTGTGGCCGGCTCCTGCCGGCAGTAGTCCTTGCCGGTCGCGACATCGACGAAGGCCTGGTTCTTCCCGTTCGGCCCAATGGCATAGCGCAGATAGTCGTTGACGAACACGATGCTCCCGTCTCCCTTCGCGGCGCCCGGGACGGGCTGGCCGATGGCCGGCGCGATCGTGCCGGCGCTGACGATGCATGCGAGTGCGATGGTTGTCAGTCTCATCACGGAACGCCTCCTGGCGGGTGGTGGGGCTATCCGCGCTTGTCTCGCTGCGGCGCGACGTCCGCCGCGTAGGTCGAGCGTCTCGACGCCGCTGCTTTCTGGCCAACCCGTCGGCGGCCGCACGAACCGCACCTGCTGGTCACTGTCATCCTGAGGAGCGCATGCGGCTTCGCAGAAGCCGCAGCGACGAAGGATCACATTCCGCATACAAGCGCCTCCGGCTGATGCTGATCCTTCGCCCGAAGACCGCGCAGCG
>CAZIWQ010000545.1:0-5259 GCA_964542355.1 uncultured Armatimonadia bacterium | reverse complement strand
CGTTGTAGCCCGGAGGGCGGCCGCTACTTGCCACCGGCGGAAGCCGGTGGGTTCCCGCCCCAACCTCCACAAGAGCCCCGGCAGGGGCGGCAGAAGCCGTCCTGGGGCCACCTACGCCGGTTCTGCCGCCCCTGCCGGGGCTCAATCGACTAGACGGCCAGCTCCCCACCAGCTTCCGCTGGTGGCAAGTAGCGGCCGCCCCGGCGGGGCTACGACGGCAGCCCTGTCGGGCTCATGGGATGACCCCGCACACCATCAGAATGGCGCTTAACGGGGCACGAGTGCCGGGTTACGGGTGATAAGGGCGATGCCGGTAACCCGTGCGACTGCTGCGAAGCTAGGGGTCCGGCCGAGAAGGGGGCGTGGCCTGACCGGCCGTCGCCCGCTCGATCGCCGCGAGGAGGGCCTCGCGGGTGAACGGCTTCTGGCAGACCTCGGCAGCCCCGAGGGTCGCCAGACTCGCTTGCAGTTGCGCCTCCGCCCGTCCGGTGATCACGATGACCGGAGGGGCGTGCTCCAGTTCCTGCGCCGCGGCGAGGATCTCGCGTCCGCCGCCTCCGGGCATCATCAGGTCGGCGATCACGATGTCGACGTCGGCGGAGTCCACGGCGTGGATGGCCTCGGACGCCGCCGCGGTGGCGATGACGTGGTGGCCCAGGTCCGCCAGCTCGTCGGCGATGAGCTCGCGCAGGTCGGTCTCATCCTCGGCAACGACGACGGTCAGCCGCCGCCCGTGACCGGGAGCGAGGCGGTCGTCGCCGGGCCCGGCGGCTGCCGCCTCGCGCGGCGCAAGCTCTCGGGCGGGGAAGCACAGCTCGAAGGTTGTGCCTACTCCCGGCTGGCTGCATGCGGTGATCGTCCCGCCATGGGCTGTCACGATCCCGTGGGAGACGGAGAGCCCGAGGCCGGCGCCAGGCACATCACTGGCGCCGAGCCGACCCTTGGTCGTGAAGAACGGCTCGAAGATGTGGGGCAACTGGTCATGCGGGATGCCGACCCCGGTGTCAGCGACAGTCAGCACGATCTGCCCGGGACCCTCCGCGGTGCCACGGTACCTGGTCCCCAGCGTTAGCAGGCCCCCCTGCGGCATGGCGTGGCAGGCGTTGATGAGCAGGTTGAGGAAGACCTGCTCGAGCTGGGCCGGGTCGGCCTCGATGCGCCGGTCGGCCGTGGCATAGTCGCGGACGACACCGACCTGGGTGCCGGTGAGCTGCTGGGAGGCGACGGCGAGGGCGGCCTCGAGCGGCTGCTCGATCGGGATGAGGCTGGGCCGCAGCTCACTGGGTTGGGCGAAGGCCGTGAGGCTGCGACAGATCCCCGCTCCGCGTCCGCCCAGCCGCAGGACGAGCGCCGCCAGGGCTCCGTGCTCGTCGGACGCCCCCCGGCTCAGGGCGCGCTCGGCCTTCAGCATCATGCTGGCCAGCAGGTTATTGAACTCGTGGGCGACGCCGGCGGCGAGCTGCCCGACCGTTGCGAGGCGCGCGGCGTCCTCGGCGTGCTTGAGCTCGGTGATGTCCTTGATGTAGCCACCCACCCCGGCCTCGCCTCCTGCGAGCCGCACCGGGAACTTGCGGGTCTCGTAGGTGCGGTCGCCGACCACCTCCTCCGCCACGACCGCCCCCGCCGCGTGGAGGGCGGCGCGATCGGACGCCTCGCAGGCGGCGGCGGCGGCCGGTGGCATCAGGTCGCCGTCGCGTTTGCCGATGATCTCGCTCTCGTCGAGGCCGAAGAACTGCGCGTTGGCCCGGTTGACGAGCAGGTAGCGCAGCTCACGGTCCTTCAGGAAGATCAGATCCTCGCTGGCGTCGATGAAGGTCCGCGTGCGCTCCTCACTCGCGCGCAGCTCGTCCTCCGCCAACTTGCGGTCGGTGATGTCATTGCCGACGCACAGGACACTGGCCAGTCGGCCCTCGCTGTCGAGCAACGCGCGGTTCGTCCAGCGGACCCAGACGCGGCGGCCCGCGCGCGTGATGTTCTCGTTGTCGTTGTTGGTATAGGGCACGGGGTTGTGGCAGATGTCGGCCAACAGGGCGCGCAGGTCCCGGCCGGTGCTCTCGGTCTCCGGGACGATCGTGCCCACGACGCTGCTCCCGATAAGCTCCTGCTCACTGAACCCGAAGAACTCCTGGGCGAACTCGTTCACGAAGAGGACGTGCCCCTGGGTATCCAGTCGGAGGATGATGCTGTTGGCGCTCTCGACGAGGGTTCGGTACTGGGCTTCGCTCTCGCGGAGGAGCTGCTCCGCCCGCAGGCGCTCGGTGACGTCCCGGCCGCTCAGGATCGAGCCGGCATAGGCGTCGGTGTCGTCGTAGAGTAGTCGCCACTCGGCCTCGAGCCAGAAGTAGTCCCCGGCGGCGCGCCGGCAGCGGCACTGGATCCGGATGACGGCGCCCCGGCGCGCGACCGCGGCGTCGCCCGCGGCGACCACGCGCGCGGTATCCGCGGGATGCAGGAACTCCGTGACGGGGTGGCCCACGACCTCGGAGGGGGCATAGCCGAACATCCGTTCGACTGACGGGCTGGCATAGAGCACGCGGTCGTCGGCATCGACCTGCACGATGATGTCGGCCATGTGGTCGGTGATCATGCGCAGATGTGCCGCGTCGCCCTCGGGGGCACGCTCGGCCTGCAGGCGCGAGAGCTTGTCCACCTGGCCACGGAGCCGGCGGTTCTCTTCCTGGAGAGCACGGATCAGTTCGTCGCTCATGGGCTCCCTCGTCAGGTCCAGTCGAACACAACTCCCAGCGTGTCGGAGCGGTCGCTCAGGAGCTGCGCGTAGACAGCGGCCGCCTCGTCCGGGCGATAGCGATGCGTGATCAGGTCGGCGACTCGCATCTGCCCCCGCAACACATAGTCAAAGAACAGGCGCGCCATGTTGGGGCGCGTCCAGAAGGTGTGATCCGTCGCGACGGCCGGCGGGTCGCCACTGAACGTGCCGACCAGTCGCAGGCCCCGCCACAGGAACTCGTTGACCAGCCGCTGCTCGGAGGGGCAGCCGGTGTCGCCCAGCAGCACGAGCTTGCCGAAGCGGCGTACCAGACGCTGCACCGGAGCAAACACTGCGGGACTGCCCGTCACATCATAGACCACATCAGCCAGGCGGCCGCCCGTGAGCTCGAACACGGCGTCCCGGGCCTCGTCGGCGGGCAGGCACAGCGTGTGCGTGGCACCATGCTCGGCGGCCATCTGCAGCCGCCGGGGCGAGAGATCGATGGCAATGACCTCCCAGGCCCCGGCCAGCCGCGCGTACTGCACGACAAGCTGCCCCAGTACCCCGAGCCCGACGACCACCACGACGTCACCAAGCTCATGCTCGGCACGGCGGATGCCGTTCTGAACGACGGTGGTGAGTGCGTAAAAAGTGCCCTCGTCGTCGGAGATCCCGTCCGGGAGCGGGAAGAAGCGCTCCTGCGGCGCACACACAAACTGGCGGTGCGGATGGTGGCTGGCGACGTGCATGTCCGGTTGCAGTTCTGTGACACCCTCACCGACCGCGGCGACAACGCCCACGTGGCTGTAGCCGGCCGGGAAGGGATAGCGGACCATGCGGTCCCAGCCCGTATCGGGCTCGATCAGCCGGGCATAGCAGATACACTCGGTGCCGGTGCTGACCAGTGAGACGGTGGTGCGGACCAGCACCTCTCCCGGGCCCGGTGGGGCGACCGGCGTGTGCTGCAGCTCAACCTGCTCCTTGCCGGTGAACACGATGTTCAGCGAATCCATGTCTGGGCCGGCCTCCCGGCGAGCAGATTCCCACGCAACGGGCGATCGGGACCCCGACCGCATGGCACAGCGACCGTCCTATTCCCCGCGGCCGCGCGGCTTCCTTCCCACAATTGCGCGGAAGGTGGGGGAGAGGGAGGGCGCGAAAGGCCCCGTTCGAGCCGACTCTGGCGGCAGGCCCATGAAGGAGAGAACATGAGCTTCGACGTGCAGTTCCCACTAAGCGGTTTCCTGCCCGCGCCCGGCAGCACGCCGAGCGTGCGGGAGCCGGCGCGCGACATCCCGGTAGCCGCCGAATGCGACGTGGTGGTCCTGGGAGGGGGGCCGGCGGGTGTCTGCGCTGCCGCCGCGGCCGCTCGCCACGGCGCCGACGTTGTGTTGGTGGAGCGTCATGGCTTCCTCGGCGGGATGGCGACGGCGGGGGGCGTCAACCTGTGGCATTCACTGTATGGCACCGACGGCCGGACCAAGATCATCGGCGGCCTGCCTGAAGAGATCGTTCGCGGCCTGCAGCGCCTGGAGGTGGCGCGCAACTCAGAGCCCAATGGCGAGACCGGGTACTGGGTGTTCTGTGCCGAGACCGCGCGCTTTGTGCTCGACGACCTCGTCATCGGCAGCGGCGTGAAGCTGCTCTTGCACACGGCGTTCGCCGGTGTGCTGCAGGAGGGTGGGCGCGTCACTGCCGCGCTGGTGGAGGGCAAGAGCGGCCGGCAGGCGATCCTCGGGCGGGTGTTCATCGACTGCACCGGGGACGCCGATCTGATCCGCCGTGCCGGCGCTCCGACCGAGCTCGGCGATGGTGCCGGGGCCTGCCAGCCACCGGGGCTGTGCTTCCGCGTGGGGGGCAGAGAGGACACGGCGACCCCGCTCGACCAGGTGCAGGCCCGGCTGTTTGAGACCCCGATGGACTACAACGGCGAGCGCTACCCCTGTCTGCTGTGGGGTTCGCTCGGGGTGCGGGACCCGCACGAGCAGATGATGGCCGGGGTGCGGGTGCTCAACATCAACACGGCCGATACGCTGGACCTGACCCGCGCGGAGGTGGAGGGGCGCTACCAGCTCCGCTGGCTGCTCGCGCGGCTGGCTCACATGCCCGGGTGGGAGGCGGCCTATCTCGTCGCGATCGCCCCTCAGATTGGCCCGCGCGAGTCGCATCGCATCCGGGCCGAGCACCAGCTCGAGCGCGAGGAAGTGCTGTACGGGACGCGCTTTGCCGATGCCATTGCCCAGGGCACCTACCCGATCGACATCCACACGGCGGGAGCCCCCGGGATCTTGTTCGAGCGCCTGGATGGCAGCTCGCAGCACGTCGCCGGCGACCGCACGGTGACGTCGGGTCGCTGGGATGGTGCCGCGCCGGATGCGGCGCCGCGCGACACCTTGTGCTACCAGGTCCCGTACAGGTGTCTCGTGCCGCAGGGCCTGGACAATGTCCTGGCTGCGGGCCGGTGCAGCGGGGCGACGCACGAGAGCGCCGGAGCGATCCGTGTCATGGTGAACTGCATGCAGCTCGGACAGGCGGCCGGGACGGCCGCC
>CAZIWQ010000544.1:0-5263 GCA_964542355.1 uncultured Armatimonadia bacterium | reverse complement strand
GGGTTCAGCACCTACTCCACGCTCACGGTGACCGGCGGCGAGGCTCCGGCACGGCAGCCGCTGACGATGCCGCTGACACTGCGACCGTACGAGCATGAGAACGAGCAGTTCGGCTACCTGCCGGACTACCCCACCGACGGCCAGGTGTACTTCGACCCCGCGAACCAGCCCTATGTCCGCACCGCCACGGGTGTTGCGACCGTGCGCGACGGCACGTGGGTGACGTCCGAGCTGGCGCAGGCGGTCACCCGGCGGGTGCCCGACTTCACCGTCGACAGCTACCGCACGGCCTCGACGAAGCTGGCTTTCGACCGCGAGGGGGATGTGTACCTGATCGACACTGCGGGGCGCACGGCGGCGCTGCTGCACTCGCGCGACCGCGGGCAGACCTTCACGGCGTATGCTATCCCCGGCCGCGAGGATCGCGCGCGAGCGTTCGACATCGAGGTGTTCACCGGCCATAACGACCCGCCGGGGCCGCCGCCGATCCTGCGCTGGACCGCGGTCCCCCAGCCGCCCGACCCGAAGCTGTTCTGGCGGCGCGTCAACGAGCTCGAGCTCTTCCTGCCGCGCAAGACGGCCACCGGGATCGAGCTCGGCGAGCCGATCGCGCTCTCGCACTGCTCGCTGGGTTCCTCCCAGCACTCCGGTGCCCCCAACAGCGTCGTCTCGCGCGGTGGCAAGGTCCACATCGTGTGGGGCGAGGCGACCGATCCGGCGGTGAAGGTGCCGGGTGTGCCGGCCTATGTGGCAACCTACGACCGCGACACCGGACGGCTGAGCAAGCCGGTGGTGGTCGGCTACGGCGCTCCCCCCAACGACGTCCACAACAGCCCCGCGATCACGATGGACAGCCAGGGGTACCTGCATGTGTTGGGAGGCACACACGGTCAGCCCTTCCCCTACGCACGCTCGCTCACCCCCAACGATGCCGCCGGGGGCTTCACGGAGCCCGTGCCGACCGGCGATCACACCGGCCAGACGTACATCGGGCTCATCTGCGGCGCGGATGACACACTGCACCTGGTGGCGCGATTGGCGCGGGGCGGGGAGCCGTTCCCGCACGCCGGCCACCTGGCCCTCGCCCACCAGCGCAAGCGCCCGGACCAGGCGTGGGAGGCGCCCGTGCCGCTGATCATCCCGCCGTTCTCGGAGTACAGCGTCTTCTACCACCGTTTGACCTGTGACCGGCGGGGCCAGCTCTTCCTGTCGTACGACTACTGGTCCACCTACTGGTTCTACCGCATCGACCACCCCGGCAACCGCCGCGCCGTGATGATGTCGCCGGACGGTGGTGGCACGTGGCGGCTGTGGTGAGCGCATAGGGCCATGGCGGGACGGCAGGAGCGTAGGCGCGTAGGAAACGGCCGTGGCGGGTGGCGGGTGGCGGGTGGCGGGGAACGGCAAGACCGGCGGCGCGGTATGCCTGTGGAGCGAGCCGTTCCTGGGAGCACGGGCGTCCCGCCCGCAGCCGTTGGCAGGAGCGGTCCACAGAGCGGCCTGGTGAGGCGCGAACCATCGGCCACGGCACGACAACCGCGGCGGGGTCCCGCAGAGCGGGACGCGCCCTACAGACGGCGACGGCAGACGGCGTCGCGCGGGACGCGCGACCTACGCGGCAGACGGCGACGGCAGACGGCGTCGCGCGGGACGCGCGACCTACGCGGCAGACGGCCACGGCGGGTCGCGCTCGCGGCCTACTCCTCCGCCAACCACCCGCGGTCCACGGCCACGATCGCCGCCAGCGAGGCCTGTGCGGTCAGGAGCGCATTCTCGAGGTCCACCCGGTCGGGCTTGTCCTCCTCCGTGTGGTACTCCGGGTCAGCGTAGGGATACGAGCCCAGGTTCATGATCGCGGTGCCGTAGCCCGCCTTCACGAACGAGCCGTCGTCATCGCCCGGTGCCGTGCGCTGGTGCTTGCGCTGCTGGAGGCCGATCTGGTAGCGCTCGTTGACTTCGGCCATCAGGTCGGCGAGGCGCTCGCCCTCCGGCGTGGTGAAGAGAGTGACATTGGCCATCACCCGTGCCGCGTGGTCCTCGTCCGATTTGCGGCCCAGACTATCGAGGTTGAACACCGCGATGATGTTGTCGCCCCGCTCGCGGGCGTTGCCAGCCGCCGTCGCGCTGGTCCACGGCGTATGCTCCTCGTTGCAGTACACGAACCACAGCGAGCGCCGGCTCTCATAGCCCGCCAGCACGCGCGCGATCTCCAGGTTGGCCGCGGTCCCCACGGCGTTGTCATTGGCCCCCGGTGAGTCCACCCAGCTTTGCGAGTCCTTGTGCGAGATGACCACGATGATCTCGTCCGGGTGCGTCGTGCCGGCCTTCTTTGCATACAGGTTGTAGGCCGTGTACCAGGGGTCCTCCGGAGCGGGCGGCGAGTACTGCGCCGACTTGGGCTTGGTCGTGTCGCAGCGAAAGGCCTGCACTGGCACGCCCTCCTTCTCCACCGCATACCCACAGGCTTCGAGTCGGGCCTGGAGGTAGTCGTCGGCCTCGTAGAGGGTGGCCTGGTCGTGACCGGGGATGGTGTAGTTCAGCTTACGGAAGGGCAGCGGGTCCGCCGCCAGATGGTACAGCATCTCGCGCAGGCGAGTGGCGTCCAACTGTTGCAGGAGGGCAGGGATCGGGTCGCTCATGGGTGTCTCTCCGTGTTCCTGGTACTGTGTGCATCGATGCTCTCTGTTGCCGTTGTCGTTCTGTGGGGCGGGTCCCGCAGGGTGGGACCACGCCGGTGTTGCCGTCCTCCGCCGTTTCCCCCCCTCCCCGTGGGGAGGGGGTCGGGGGGTAGGCCGCCGTTGCCGTTCTTGCCGGACGCACCGCGTCGCTGCTGCCTGCTTACGTTGCCGGCTCAAACAGCAAGAGCTCCGACGTCAGCGCCCCTGGCAGGCGGATCGTCAGGCCCTGGTTCATCAGGACGGACCCCTCGAGCTCGCACGTCCGGCCGGTGTTGTCGAAGGTGACGCGGTAGCGTCGCCCGACGTCCAGGCCGCGCAGCCGCAGCAGATACTCGGGCTCCGTCGGGGCCGAGAGCTGGAACAGGCCGCAGAGCCCACGGCTACGGTCCTGCGAGGCCAGCTCCAGCACGCCCCAGCCTTGCGGATCGGGGCCCGGCAGCTCAGGGGTGTGATGGTAGATGCGCCCGGTGCTCATGATCGGGCGGACGAAGCCCTTGTACAGCTCGACCAGGTGCCGCAAGCCGGCCAAGAGGTGCGGGTTCCAGGGGGCACCCATCGGCTTGGGAAAGCCGATCGTCGGGCGCACGAACAGCAGCAGGCGAGACTGGAAGTCGAAGTCCGCCCTCGTATAGGCACTCTGGCCGCCGATGAGGCGGTCCACATACTCAGGCGGCAGCGCCATCGTCATGCCGTTCGTGATCGTGAAGGAGCGGGGCGCGATCTGCCAGTCGGTCACCCACGTGTGGCTGAAGCGGCGCACCATGCCGATGTCCGTCCGCCCGCCGCCGCCCGCGCAGTTCTCGAAGATCACGTTCGGGAAGCGCGCCCGCAGCCGGTCGTAGATGGCATACAGCGCTTCGTAGTAGCGCCAGTAGCCGTTCTCGACGTACCCGTCGCGCACGGTGCGCAGCCCCACGCCGGGGTTGGTGTTGTAGTCGAGGCGGAAGAAGTCGAGGCCATTGCCCTCGATGACCCGTGTGATCTGCTGCTCCATCCACTGCGCGACGGTGGGGTTGGTGAGGTCGATCAGTCCCCCGATCTGCGAGTGCCCGTCATACGCCGTGGCAAGCCAGTCGGGGTGCTCTGCCGCGACGCGACTCTCGTTGCCGATGCGCTCGGCGTCCATCCACAGTCCCCACAACATCCCCTTGCTATGGACCAGGTCGCGGAAGGGCTGCAGACCATCGGGGAAGCGGTCGCGGTTGACCTCCCAGTCGCCCACCGTACTCCACCAGTTCGCGTGTGGTGGCGCATACCAGCTCGCATCGACGAAGAACACCTCGGCGCCGAAGTCGGCGGCAGCCTCGATTGCGTGCACGACCTCCTCCGCGGTGATCTCGATCTCGGGACCGATGCCGGATTCGATCCAGCCGCCCCGGCCGCGCGGCTGGGGCATGAAGACGCTGCGGCGCAGGTGCTCGTGCATGGCCTGAATGGCCGCATCGAGATCACCGAACACCGGTCCCAGGTGGACCTCGGGCGTCACGACCGTCTCCCCGGGCGCGATCACGCGCAACGGCGCAGGGGCGTCGGGCCCGATGCGGAAGCCCAGACGCGCAGCCTGATCCGTAGTCCCGGCGTCTGCATCGAGGTCGAACTCGAAGCTGTAGCCACCCGACCAGGCGAGCTGGCCGATGAAGTGCTCCCCCGTGGCATTGTTGCGCAGGACGAAGAAGGGATGCCGGTGGCGATCGCGGCGGGAGCGGCCGGCCACACGGTAGCCGGCGACTGGCAGGTCATGCCAGCCGAAGTCGCCTTCATTGCCCCAGTGGACGTTCCCGAAGTAGCCCAGGGAGTAGAGCGACTGCCCGCTGTCGCCCAGATGCGAGCGCCAGCGGCCGAGCTGCTGCAGGACGCCACTCCACGAGGCAACTGCCGACAGGGCTGCCGGGGCCGCGCCGGTGTTGATGACCTCCAGCCAGCGGGTGAGGATTGCCGTGCCGTCGAGGCGGGTGTGGACCTTCACCGTCACAGGGCGCACGCCGTGGCGCAGGGTGATGACCGTGTGACTGCCGGCGTCGTCGGTCGTGGTGTCGGCGCCGCTCCACTGCCAGTCGTGCGTCAAGGCCTGTCCGTCGAGCTCCACCCAGAACGCCTGCGGAGTGGGGTAGCCGGCGGGATCGATGCGGCCGTCGTAGAAGCTCACGTAGCCCGCGGCGTTCCAGCCCCGACCCACGTAACTGCCGCCACTGAGCGATTCCTCGTAGACATTCATGCCGCTGCGATAGCTGACCGTGGGCTGGTCGCCCCCCGTCACCCACACATCGGTCCAGCCTGCATCCGCTTCCCGTTGGGTCTCCATCGGCGTCTCCTGCTGTCATCAGTATTCCCGGCCGGGATCGCCCCGTAGTCCCGGAGCCAATCGGCGTGGCCGGTGGGGGCCACCGATGGCAGTCGGCAGGCTCGGGCGGTTGGGGTTGACTTCTCCGTCCATCCCACGCGTCCTCCTCACGTGGCAGGGAAGCAGGAGCACGGCGAGGAAAGGGCATCCGGCGCGCGTGGTGGCGCCACCGCGTAGGCCGACCGTCCTGACGCCGCTGTCTTGTGCGCCGTTCGACGAGACTGTCATCCTGAGCCCAGACCGC
>CAZIWQ010000543.1:0-5264 GCA_964542355.1 uncultured Armatimonadia bacterium | reverse complement strand
AGCCATCCTAGAGCTGCTCGCCTTCGGGAATCTCCGAGATGTGGGTCAGGCAGAACGACAACAGCTCGAGCTGGCTGGTCATGTCGACACTCCGGATCGCGGTGCGGGTGGGGGCGACGACCTGCACGGGGGCCAGGTTCAGAATGCTCCCAATGCCGGCCTCGGAGAGCTGATCCACGACGCTCTGGGCCGCGGCGCCCGGCACGGCCACGATCGCGATGTCGGCGCCGAGGTCGGGCGCCAGCTCCGCCAGGCGATCCATCGGCAGGATCTCCTGCCCGTACAGCCGGTGACCGACCTTGGCCGGGTTGGAATCGAAGATGCCGACAATGCGGAACCCGCGGGGCTCGAAGCCGGGGTAGCCGACGAGGGCGGAGCCGAGGTTGCCCGCCCCGATCACGATCACCCGGCGCTCGCGGTCAACACCCAGGATGCGGGTGAGGTGGTTGCGCAGGTCACGGACGCGGTAGCCGAGGCCGCGCCGCCCGAAATCGCCGAAATACGATAGGTCCTTGCGCACCTGGGCGGCGTTGACGTTGGCGTGCTCGGCAATCTCGGAGGAGGACGCGGTGGCCTCCCCCTGCCGCTCCAACTGCCGGAGGATGGTCAGGTATGTCGACAGTCGCTCGACTGTGGCCTCGGGGATGTCGAATTGCCAGGGCATGGGTTGTGAAGATACCAATTGCCAGGGATTAGGCTCAGTGGGACGTGTGCCCGTCGCGTAGGTCGAGCGTCTCGCTCGACAAGACCCGCCGACCGGGGCGGTCGGCCTGCGCGAGTGCGGCTCGCTCCTCGCCGCCGGCCCTCGCAGTCTGGGCCCTCCGGACGGCGGTGCCGCGGCTCCTCACGGGCCAGAGCTGGCACCTGTGCCCCCGTCCCCCGTGGCCAACCTCAGGGGACGAGGGCGGTCAGCCGAGCGGCCTCCAGCAGCCAGCCGGGAGCGACGAACACGACCACCGTGGCGGCCGTGGTCACCACCACTGTCCCCATCGCCAGCGCTGACCAGGGCTGTGGGCGCGGGCTCTCGCCACCAGCGAAGTACATCAGGCGGGCGAGGTTCATGTAGTAGTACAGCGAGATGACGCTGTTCATTATACCAATAACTGCAAGCCATGCCCACTGGTGCGACTTGATGGCCGCGGCGAAGATCAGGAACTTGCCCAGGAAGCCCGCGGTCGGGGGGATCCCGGTCAACGACAGCAGCAGGATCACAGTCATGGCCGCCAGGCCCGGGGCACCCCGCGCCAGGCCCCGGAACCGCTCGATCTCCGACGACCCCGTCGCCTGCTCGAGCAGGATCGCAACCCCGAACAGCCCCACGTTCATCAGCAGGTAGGCCACCAGGTACACCATCACCCCGCTGACACCCCACGACTCCTGAGGGCCGACCACGAAGCCGATCAACAGGTACCCGGCGTGCGCGATGCTCGAGTAGGCCAGCATGCGCTTGACATTGGTCTGCCGCAGGGCCAGGAGGTTCCCGGCGAACATCGTCACCACCGCGAGCACCGCGAACACCATCTGCCACGGCACATGCAGGGCGGGCGCCAGGGCGTAGAAGACGCGGAACAGGGCGGCGAACCCGGCGGCTTTGGGGCCGACCGAGAGCAACGCCGTCACCGGCGTGGGCGCCCCCTCATAGACGTCCGGCGCCCACGAGTGGAAGGGGGCCATGCTGATCTTGTACCCTAGCCCGACCGTCAGCAGGATCGCTCCGAGCACCGTCGGCAGGGCCAGCCCCGCATAGGGCGTGGGCGCCATCAGGTGGCGCGCGATCACAATCAGATTCGTAGCGCCGCCGGCGCCGTACAGCAGGCTGAGCCCGTAGAGCATCACTCCGGAGGCGGCGGCGCCGTAGATGAAGTACTTCATCCCCGCCTCCGCGGACAGGCGGTCGTGCTTGCGCCACGCCACCAGCAGGTAGGCGGTCAGGCTGACCAGCTCGAATGCCAGGTAGAGCAAGACGAGGTCATTGGCCCCGGCCAGCAGGCACATCCCCAGCACGAGCAACACGATGAAGCTGAAGAGCTCGCCGGGGGATTCCTCGCGCCCGAAGAAGTCGGCGGCCAGCACGGCGATCAGGATGCCACAGGCGATGAACACCAGCTTGAAGAGCAGGGCGAGGCTGTCGACCGCCACTGCACCCTGGAACTCGGTAGTCGGAGCATTCCCCCACTGGCTCAGCACGAGGGTGAAGCACCCCAGGAGGCCGAGCATCGTCACCGCGGGCACCAGCCGGCGGCCGCGCGCCGAGCGAGACGCACGCCCGGCCCCCGTCCCGGTGACCACCAGGTCGATGGCCAGCACGAACAGCCCGAGAGCGCACAGGCTGATCTCGGGAGCAAACACCGACAGGTTGGAGTATGGAAGTGGCATGGGTGTCCTACTGGTTAGTAGACGGCCAGACTACGGATGATGGGATCGGCCACTGCGCGGATGCACGTCAGCCTGACCTGGGAGGTCGTCACGGTCCCCACGCGGTCGATCCTCTTGTGCCCAATCGCCGAGCCGCCGGCAATCCTCTGCCAGCCCTCGCCGACACGAGCCTCCACAAGGTACTCCAGTACCCGCTCACCGTGCCGGATGTCCTCCATGGTGACCACGTGCTGGATGGCGACCGGGGCGGGCAATGCCAGCGTGACTTGCTCCCCCGTGCCGCTCGTCTCGCCGAGCGGGGCGGCAAAGCGGCGCCGGATCTCGGCCCCGAGCTCGGCGGCCCGGGCGGCGTCCGCCGCCGGAATGAGCCCACTCGTGTCGGGGGTGTGGTTGAGCAAGAGATTGCAGCCATGCCCCACCGAGCGATAGTAGAGATCCATCAGGTGGTCCAGGTGCTTGAGCGTGTCGGCATTCTCGGTGGTCCAGAACCAGTCCCGGCGGATCGGCACGTCACACTCGGCCGGGACCCAGCGGGCGCCGGCGTCGAGGCCGAGCAACGGCCCGGCCCCGGCGACATCCATCTCGGGGGACCACTCGCAGTCGCTAGCCCCGACGGTGTTCCAGGTCGGGTATGGCGCTACTCCGTCCTCATTCCCGATCCAGCGGATCGTGGCGGCGCTGCTCTGGAACACCATCGCCCCCGGCTGGTGCTGCTCGATGATGGGCCTGACCATCTCCCCGTTTGCGCTGCCATCGAACCAGATCTCGAGCAGACTGCCGTAGCGGCTCAGGAGCTCGGTAAGCTGCGTGACATAGAGGCGGTCGTAGAGCGCCTGGTGCTCCGGATTCTGCGACCTGACCCTCCCGCCCGTCTCGACGCCGAAGTGATCGTCGCGCGGGCTGAGATAGAAGCCCAGATGCATGCCCCGCCGCGCACACTCATCGGCCAACTCCCCGCACACGTCGCCACCGCCCCCTCGCCAGGGCGTCTGGGCGATGTTGTAGCTCGTCGTCGTCGTCGGCCACATGCAGAACCCGCCGACATGCTTGGCGACGAAGATGATGTAGCGAGCGCACATGGCCTCGGCGACATCCACCCACTGGGCGACACTCAGACGGTCCGGGGCGATCGCCGCCAGCGGAGTGCTCAGGTTGTCGCACTGGGAGTTCTGCCACGTGTTGGGGGCAAAGTGGATGAACATCCCGATCTCGAGGTCCTGCCACGCAAGCTGAGACGTCGAGGGCGTTGCGAGCCGGACCGTCTCGTGTTCAGTCATGGGGTCAGTGCGCCTCGTCTCGTGTTCGGCAGTCATGTCCCTACCCAACTGGCAGGCCGGAGTGCAGGGCCAGGTTCATCGTGTGGCCCAGCACTGACACCAGGCCCTGCATCGCACCGTTGATCATGTTCAGGATCGGCGCCGGGTAGATCCCCACGGCCAGCATGATGAGACACAGCGGGACCGTGGCTACCAACTCGCCGAAGTCGATGTCTTTCAGCGCCTGCCACTGGATGTTGACCTCGCCCAAGAACATGCGCTGAATGACCATCAAGAAAAACGCCGCCGTAATGACGACCCCGAGCAGCGAGAGACCGGTCATCACCGGGTAGGAGCCGAAGGCACCCAGGAACACCATGATCTCGCTCACGAAGCCGGCCAGACCGGGCAGGCCCAGCGAAGCGAAGCAGGCCAGCATCATGATCCCGGCGTACAGCGGCATCTGCTTGGCTAAGCCGCCGAAGGCGTCGATGTCGCGGATGTGCGCCCGGTCGTAGATCACACCGACCAGGAAGAACAGGGCGCCGGTGATGATGCCGTGGTTGAACATCTGGAGCACGGCCCCGTTGAGCGCCGTCACCCGGTTGGCCAGCGGGCTGCCGCCGTCGACCAGCGCCACCGCCGCGGCGACCCCGAGCATCACATAGCCCATGTGGTTCACGGACGAGTAGGCGATGAGCTTCTTGAGGTCCTTCTGGGCCATGGCGCACAGGGCCCCGTAGATGATGCTGATCAGCGCCAGCACGGCGACATACATGGCGAAGCGCTGGCACTCGTGCGGGACGATGGGGAGACTGACGCGCACGAACCCGTAGGTGCCCATCTTCAGCAGCACGCCCGCGAGGATGACGCTCCCCGCCGTCGGCGCCTCGACGTGGGCGTCCGGCAGCCACGTATGGAACGGGAACAGGGGGACCTTGATCGCGAAGCCGAGGAACAGGCCCCAGAAGGCGAGGGCCGCCCACGTGCCGCCGCGCGCCAGCGGGAGCTGGCGCGCCAGCTCGAGCATGTCGAAGCTGTGCGGCTGGGAGGCGAAGTACAGGATCAGGATCGCGAGCAACATCGCCAGGCTGCCGACCAGCGTGTAGAGGAAGAACTTGATCGCCGCGTACTCGCGACGCGGCCCGCCCCAGATGCCGATGAGGAAGTACATCGGCACCAGGCTGACCTCCCAGAACACGTAGAACAACACGAAGTCGAGCGCACAGAACACACCCAGCATGCCGGTCTCGAGCAGCATGAAGAGCGCCATGTACTCCTTGACCCGCGTCTCAACGCGCCACGAGTAGATGATGCACAAGAGACTCAGGAGCGTGGTGAGGGTGATCAGCGGCACGGACAGGCCGTCCACGCCGACGTGGTAGTTCACCTGCAGTGCCTGGATCCACGGCACGCTCACATCGAGCTGCATCCCCGCCGCGCGCGGTGAGAACAGGTTCATCACGACCAGCGAGACGAGGAAGGTCAGCGCCGCGGTGATGGTGGCGACCCACCGGATCGCGGTGACGTGCCGCTCGCTGTGCATCAGCATGATCAGCACCATGCCGATGAGCGGCAGGAAGATCATGATGCTGAGAATGTCGGGCATGAACCCGCCTCCGGAAAGCATTA
>CAZIWQ010000542.1:0-5265 GCA_964542355.1 uncultured Armatimonadia bacterium | reverse complement strand
GCGCATCCCATAGCGAGGCCGCGGCTCGCGCGATGCTGAGCGCCCTCGCGTGCCATCCGCCCACGAGGCAGAGCCCAGCGCCTGGCAAGCGCATACGCCCCAAATGACGGAGATGGAGTGCGAGAGCCGGCGGGTGTCCGCGGCCCACCCTTCAAGAGACGACGGAGCACCAGTGAGGGGGTCAAGGGGCGTGTCGCAGTCAGAGACCTCGGCCAGCGCGTGAAGCCCTGCATACTCGATCAGTCGCGCCATGTTCTGTGCCCGACCATCCGCGGCCTGCTCGACGAGCTCTGCCATCGCGGCGGGGTCGCCAAAAGGCGGAGGGTCATCGAGTTCCATGGTAGCGTCTCCTCCGAATGCGCCGCCCGCTGTCGTACACGGCGGCGCTCACCGTCTTGGCGCACGAGCGGCGGCTAGACGCCCGAGGGGAGGGGCACCGACCCTCGCCGCGGGGGCGCTTCTGGCCCTGGGAGAGGCGGCGGCCACCGCCGTTCGACCCCTGCCCGCTTGTCGGGCAGGTGAGCGAGACTGAGTGAGCTAGCTTGCGCGGCTCCCACCCACTTTTCCTCTTTCATCCCCGCCGCCGGGCTTGCCCGGCGGCGGGGATGAAGAAGGGCCCACAGAGGGAAGGCACGCGCGGCTAGCTGGCAGTCTCGTCCACCTGCGGGACGAGCCCGCAGGGGTCCTACCTCGCGGCATACCGAGCCAGAACGGCTCCGCCGCCGTCCGAGCGGTGAGCGGTGAGCGGTGAGCGGTGAGCGGTGCGTCGGCGACTTGCGTGAGGCGTTGGCAAGGGCCTCTCGCGAGTCCGTACGCGCGCGGCATGCTGGCCGTAGCGTCGGAGCCACGCGTTGTGCGACTGACTGCCGGCCCCGGATCGGGAGCGCCGGTAGCCCGGCCGGGCACGCCGCCCGCAGTGGCAGCCCTGGCACCGAGTGCCGCGAAGATGAGGCGCCAGCGCCCGGATGCACCCCGGCCGGTCGCACGAATGGTGTCTGTCGGCCAAGCTCTGCCTCTGTCAAGGCCTCACGGAGTCAAACGCTGTTTCGATGGACTCGGTTCCGCCTCTAGTGTATCGTCGCAAGGTCAGCAATTCCACGATCAGCAGGCAGACAGACAGGTTAGCGCGGTACGAGACCTATGAAGTGTGAACAGCCCAACCGCGGAAACGGACGACGGTTTGTTGATCGCGTAGAGAACCGGAATGGAGAACGGTATGGGCGAAGCTGGGGCGACAGGGGATATGGGGCGGGGAGGCGTGTCGAGCGGGACGCTCGACCTACGCGGCGGCTGTGGGATGTCGTGTCGGCGCCTCGCGTCGCCTGCGCTACTTCGGCCCCCACAGCTTCTCGTCGAACTCCTTCCAGCCCATCGGGTCGACCGCGGGCGGGTTGGGCGGGCGCGGGCCCACCTCCCGCAGCCATGTCCCGACTGCACCCCGCAGCTTCATCGCCGCCACCACCACCTGCAGGGGCTGCAGCTCCACATACACTGCCGGCTGCCCCCAGTGCCGTGCCAGCAGGTCCCACTCGAACACCGACGTGTACTCGCGCACGATGAGCTGTCCGGGATACGACAGGCGCAGCAAGCGGAGCTGGGTCGGCGGACAACGCACATCCACCGCCACCGACTGCACGGTGGCCGAGTTGTTCCACAAGACGATGATGCCTTCGTCCCCGCGCAGGAAGTGGCGATAGCTCACCGGCTTGCCCGGGCCATACGAGGCGACCTCTGTGTCCTGCGGGGGAGAAAGCGACCGCACCCCCGCCAGCTCGCGCGTCAGCTCGCCATAGACCTCGAGCAGGGGCGAGGTGGGCTTGTCGGCGGCGAGGAGCCCCACCCCCCCGGCCGGCGGCGCCACTGCCGGCACTGTCACTGCGTTCGCCCCGGAGGCGAAGACGTGCACCAGCGTGCGGGCCATGAGGAACGCGTCGAGGGCCGGGTCACCCGTGCTCGTGCCCCCGACACCCTGGGCAGACAGCGGCAGTGCCGCCCCCTGCGCGTTGAGCATGTCGCGCAGGCCGCCCAGCGTGCGGGACCGGTCGAACCAGCACCATGCTGCCATGGCACCGGTAACGGCCCTCCCATCGACCGCTTCGCGCAGCACGGCACTGCCCGCCGCGGCGGGCAGGCGCACGGTCAGCACGTCACAAGCCTGCGCCAGCCCGGCCGTCAGTGCCGGTGCGAGGTCGGCCGCGCCCTGCAACCCCGCGGCAGTGGGTCTCAGCGCGAAGGGCGGGCTCATCACGACAGCCTCGGGGGAGAGATCGCGCACTGCGCGGAACAGCGCCGCCTGCTCCGGCGGCGTGGCTGTCGCGAGGCCGACCGCGCTCAGCGCCGCCCGCAGCGAGGCAGGCAACTCCCGGTAGCCCGCGACGAGGTCCGCCACCGGGCCCGACCAGGTGACCGCGAGATCCGCGCCGGTCGCTGCGAGGCGGGCCAGCGGCCCCGCCGCCAGCGGCGGGCCAAGCGCCAACTGGTGCAACTGCGTCGGCAACTGGACAAACGGCGCCAGCGCCGTCTCCGCGGCAGAGGCCACGTCCCACAAAGCGCCGAGTGCCGGGTAGTAGCGGGTGCAGTGTACCAGCAGGGGCATCTGCGCAGCATCACCCTCGCACGTGAAGCGGACGCGCACGCGCGTGTCGCCGACGAGCAGAGGCTGCAGCGGGACGTTGACGGTCAGGCCGCGCTTGCCGCCGACCGGGAGATCACGTCGCTCCGTGCGCCATCCGGTCGGACCGGACACCTCGATCTGCATCCGCTTGGCCGCATTCCCCCGGCTGAGGGCATCGAGGTCCATCCCCACCCGCTCGCCGCGCCGCAGGGTCAGCTCGCGCAGCGGGTTGAGCTCCACCGGCCCGGGCTGGAGGTAGTAGCTCGCGACGCCCATGATCGTGCGCTTGCGCAGGTCCAGGTCGCCCCCCGGGTCCCATGCCGCGGGGAGCGGCTCCGAGTAGACCGGCGTTGTGGTGCGAGGTACCGGCCGGGTGACCGGCGGAACCTGCGCGGCGCTGACCCGGATGTCGTCGATCAGCCACCGCCCGCCCTCGCCCACCGCCCCCACGGCCAGCCGTGCTCTGCCGAGCCCCGTCACCAGCCGCAGCGAGAGCCGATGCCACCCCGTATCGGCTTTCGGCACCCCCCGCCACACCACGGCCTCCGGCCGCAGCCGGGGCTCACTCACCAGTGCGAGCCCGAGCTCGCCCGTGCCGGAGAGCCTGCGCACTGCCAGGCTCACCTCGGCCACTGTGCCAGCGACAAGCGCATCCACCGGATCGGAGACAGCCCAGGCCTCTGTCTGTACACTGCTCTCCAGGCTGAGGCTGCCACGACCCTCCACCGCCTGCCCTTGCTGCCAGGCGACAGACCCCGCGAGGGTGGTCCAGCCCTGCTCCGGGCGCTCGAAGCCCAGCGTCTGGGCGCCGACGCAGCGACACAGCGCCGCCGCGAGCACGACCACTGCGGCCATGAGCGCAGGGCTGCGCGTCCCGCCGCTGCTGCTTCCCGACCAGCCTGTCGGCGGCCGCACCACGCCCGCGTCTTGGCCGATGTCATCCTGAGGAGCGCCTGCGGCTTCGCAGGAGCCGCAGCGACGAAGGATCTCGTCTCGCCCACGAGCGCCCTGGCAGCTAGCGGATCCTTCGCTGTCCCGCTGCGCGGGACGGGCGCTCAGGATGACAGCGGCGCCGGACGGCACCGGAAACGGCGGCGGCGTCTCGCCGGACACGATCCTTGCCGACCGGGACGGTCGGCCTCCGCGACTGGGGCTCATTGGAGAAGATCCTCCATTCCCACTCCGGCCCGCTCGAACTGGGCGCGGTAGATGGCTACGAAGGCGCTGATCGCGACGAGGACCACGATCAGCGTGGTGACGGCGTAGGCGATGGCGAGGCCTGCCACGCGCACGACGCCGATGTAGTGATCGCGAGCGGCCTTCGCCTGCAGAGCCATCCGCGGCAGCATGTCGTCGTAGGTGCCGCCCAGCGCCGCGGCTCCGAGCGCGCCGAGGTCCTCCTGGCTGAAGAACGGGCAGCGCGCGAGCGCCTCATGGAGCGCCACCCCATTGCGCACCTGGCTTGCGGCCTCGACGAGCTGTCTGACCATCAGCGAGTTGCCGGCCGCGGTCGCCGCGGTGGCCATCCCGACCGAGAAGTCAACCCCGGCCCGCGTCGTCAACTCCAGCGAGCGGTAGAACCGGTACAGTGCCACCCGCCGCGTCAGGCCGGACCACGCCGGCAGCCAGTACGCCAGACGATCCCGCAGCGCGAACACCCCGGGGAGGTGCCAGACCACACGCAGCACGAGCCACACCACCGCCACCGCCAGCCACCACGGTAACACGTGACCGGCGATGTGGCTGACCCACCAGTGGAAGCCGTGCTTGATGACCCAGGGGAAGCTGAGCACTAATGACGCCAGCGCCAGCACGGTGGTGAAGTACGCTTTGGGGAGCAGAATTAGCCACCGGATGCGCTGCTCGGCCTGGTAGTCATCGGCCAGGGCGAGCGCGACCTCGTCGAGGTTACCGGTCAGCTCGCCGGTACGCACCATCCCCACGACGCCCGCCGCGAACACCTGGGGAAAGCTCGCCATGCAACTGCTGAGTGTCTCGCCGGCCGCGACGCGTGGCTGGCTCGCCTCGAGGAACCGCCGCAGCCAGCGGTTGGTCATTCGGGTGGAGGTGTCCTCCACGAGTGTCTGCATCCCGACGCCCGCCCGGTACAGCCCCGCAACCTGGGTGAAGAACACACCGAGAGCGCCGGGGCTCACCGGGCGCAGCCCATAGCAGAGCCCCCAGTGGACCGGTGCGGCGGGGGTCGCCTCCGCCGCCGCCGCATCCGTGGCAGGTCGGGCCGCCCCCTGTTCGTGCAGGACCCGGATCCACAGGTCCTGCTGCCGCAGGCGCACCATTGCGGCAGCGCGCGAGGGGGCCTCAATCGTGCCCGCCTGCTCCTTGCCGCCTTCCGTTTTGCCCTCGTACTCGTAGACCGGGATCCCTCTCACCTGCTTGCGGGCCGGCGGGCCCGGGCTGTCCGACGCCGCGCTCCTGCAGCGGGGCAGGGCGTACACGAAGGGTACCTGCTTTGCCGGCACCGGTCAAGCAGCATAGAAGCAGGGGCGAGGGACGTGGGGTGAGGGGTGAGGGAACGGCGGGAACGGCGGATGGCGTCCGGTACAGGACGTGCCGTCAGGTCGAGCCGTCCGCCGTTACCACACCCCACACCCCACCCCCCTGCCGTACCACCCTGCCCTACCCCGGCCGGT
>CAZIWQ010000541.1:0-5270 GCA_964542355.1 uncultured Armatimonadia bacterium | reverse complement strand
TGAGGGGGAGCTGCCCGGAGGGACGGCTCCGCTTACTGACGTGCGCGGCTCGGTTGGTGGCTTGCGGATGGTTGGGCGCGAGGGCGCTGAGGGGGAGATGCCCGGAGGGACGGCTCCGCTTACTGACGTGCGCGGTTCGGTTCTGGTGAGTGCGTGGCAAAGGGCCGCGACGAGCCAAACGTATGGTGTGGAGCTCCCCGACCGGCCTCTCCTCTCTTCCCTCTTCTCTCTCCGTGCTGTCTCCGTGCTCTCCGTGTCTCCGTGGTTGCCGTCCCACCCGCGCGGCCCTACACCGTCTTGCCCAGATACGCCTCGGCGACGCGGGGGTCGGCCGCGAGCTCCTCCGCCGAGCCGGCCAGGACGATGCGCCCGGTCTCCAGCACATACCCCCGGTGTGCGATCTTCAGTGCCTGGCGCGCGTTCTGCTCGACCAGCAGGATCGTGGTCCCCGCGGCATTGATCCTTCGCAGCGTCGCGAAGATGTCGCGTACCAGCCGCGGCGCCAGCCCCATCGAGGGCTCGTCGAGGAGCATCAGGCTGCCGCGCGTCATCAGGGCGCGGCCGACGGCGAGCATCTGCTGCTCGCCGCCCGAGAGACTCCCCGCGAGCTGGTGCCGCCGCTCCCCCAACCGGGGGAACAACTTGTAGACACGCTCGTAGTCACCCGGCAGCGCCGCGCGGTCGTGGCGTGTCCAGGTGGCCAGGCGGAGGTTCTCCAGCACGGTGAGGTTGGCGACGATGCCCCGCCCCTCGGGTACGTGCGCAATGCCCAGCTCGACGATCTGGTGGGCGGGGACGCGTCCGAGGTCGCGGCCCTCGAAGCTCACGGTGCCCGCCACGGCCGGCACCAGGCCCGAGATGGCCCGCAGCAGCGTCGACTTGCCCGCCCCGTTGGCGCCGATGAGTGTCACGATCTCCCCGGCGTACACCTCCAGCGAGACCCCGTCCACGGCCGTGATGCCGCCATAGGCGACCACCAGGTCCCGGACGCTCAGTAGCGGGGACTGTGTCATCAGGGTGCCTCCTCTCCCAGGTATGCCTCAATGACCTTGGGGTCGGCCTGGATCTCCGCCGGGCTACCTTCGGCGATCGTCTCGCCGAAATCCAGCACGAGGATCCGCTGGGCCGCACCCATTACCACACTCATCTGGTGCTCGATGAGGAGCACCGTCAGGTCAAACTCGCGCCGCACCCACAGGATCAGGCTCAGGAGTGCTTCCGCTTCCTGCGGGTTCATTCCTGCCGCGGGCTCGTCGAGCAGCAGCAGGCGCGGCCGCGTCGCGAGTGCGCGCGCGATCTCGAGACGACGCTGCCGCCCATAGGGCAGGCTGCCCGCCGCGGCCCCCACTGCGTCCGCCAGCCCGAAGGCCTCGAGTAGCTCCAGCGAGCGCGTGTAGATGCGGTCCTCCTGGCGCTTGAACGATGGCAGGCGCAGCCCGCCGGCCAGCACCGAGGTGGGGGCGTCGGAGAACTGGGCGATGCGCAGGTTGTCCAGCACCGTCAGGTTGCGGAACAGCCGGATGTTCTGGAATGTGCGGGCGATCCCCCGCTGCACGATGCGGTGGGTCGGCCGACCGGCGATATCCTCGCCCGCCAGGACGATGCGTCCCGCCGTGGGTCGGTAGACACCGGTGATCAGGTTGAAGACCGTGGTCTTGCCGGCACCGTTGGGGCCGATGAGTGCCACCAGCTCGCCCGCCGGCAGCTCGAGGTTGAAGTCGGACACAGCCGTGAGCCCGGCGAAGGAGTGGGTGAGGTGCTGCACGCTCAGCAGGCTCATGCGTCGGCCCCCTCGCCCCCGCGGGTCCCCGTCGGTTGGCGCGCGTTGCGCTCCTCCGGCGGCATCAAGCACCAGAACTCGCGGTTGCCCATGATCCCCCGTGGCCGCCCCAGCATCAGCAAGATCAGCAACAGCGGCGCCACCGCCAGCCGCCACTCCTGGGAGATGTGCAGGAGCTCCAGCGCCGGCCGCAGGGCCTCCAGCACCACGGTGTAGACCGTGGCCCCCAGGATCGAGCCCCCCAGGCTGGCGACACCTCCCAGGTACACCATCACCAGCATGTCGGTGGACTTGAGGATGGTGAACGACTTGGGGTTGATGAACTGCAGCTCGTGCGCGAACAGCGCCCCGGCGACCCCGGCGAGAAACGCGGAGCAGACGAACACCACCATCTTCACGTGTCGTGTGTCGACGCCCACGAGCCCGGCCGCGGTCTCATCTTCGCGGATCGCCATGACCCCCCGCCCGACGCGCGAGTAGACGAGGTTGCGGGCGAACACGACGGTGCCGATCACGCAGAGATAGACCCACGGGAGGGTGGCGAGCTTGTCGATCCCCATGTAGCCGCGCGGCCCGCCGATCGCCTCGATATTCTCGAGCCCGCTCTTCACGATCATGTTGAAGGCCAGCGTCACGATCGCGAGGTAGTCGCCGCGTGTCCGGAACGACGGGAAGGCCAGCGCCAGCCCGGCAATTGCGGCGGCAACCCCGCCGCCCAACAGTGCCAGCGGGAACAGGTACGGCCCCAGCGCGCGCGGGATCAGCTCGCGAGTGATGATCGCCCCGGCGTAGGCTCCCAGGGCCATGAACCCGGCATGCCCCACCGAGAACTCACCCATGTAGCCGTTGATCAGGTTGAGGCTCACCGTGAGGATGATGTTGATGCCGATGTACTTGAGCACCAGCTCGATGTAGGGGTTGATGATGCCGTAGTGCGGCAGGACAACGGTCAGCGGCGCCGCCAGCACGAGTACCAGCGGCAGCCACGACTGCGTCAGCAACTTCTGTGGGGAGAACCGGTGCATGGCCGTCCTATCAGACTTTCTGGCTGACCGTGCGCCCCAGGATGCCGGTCGGCCGGAACACGAGCAGCACCAGCAGCAGCGAGAACGCGACGATGTCACGATACGTGGACGAGTGCAGCACTACCGGCGTGAAGATCTCGACGGCCCCCAGAATGAACCCACCCAGCATCGCCCCGCGGATGTTGCCGATGCCACCGACAACTGCGGAGATGAAGGCCCACCAGCCGATGCGGATGCCCATGTAGGGGTCAATCGTGTAGACCATACCATACAGCGTCCCGCCGACCGCGGCGACCGCGGCCCCGAGGGCGAACGTCAGCGAGATCACGCGGTCCACCGGCACCCCCATCAGCGGGACGATCGTGTGATCCCACGAGATGGCCCGCATCGCGATCCCGACCATCGTCTTGCGCACGATGGCATCGAGCACCAGCATGGCCACAATCGCGATCCCGATGATGGCAAGCTGCAGGCTGGAGATGGTCACGCCGCACACCGCGAGGTCGTGCTTGGGCAGCAGGGCGGGGAGCATGCGCGGCGCCGGGCCGATCGGCTTGAACGCCACCATCGTGTTCTCGAGCAGTAGCCCGACACCCAGCGCGGTGATCACCGCGGACATGCGGGGGGCGTGGCGGAGCGGCCGGTATGCCGCCCGCTCGATGAGCACGGCCAGCAGCGAAGTCCCGATCATCGACACCACGACAGTCGCCACGAAGACGACCACCGGCGGCGCCTGTCCCAGCCATGCCAACAGGAGACCGGAAGCGAAGAATGCCAGATAGGTGCTGACCATGAAGATATCGCCGTGGGCGAAGTTGATCATGGACAGAACCCCGTACACCATGGTGTAACCGAGGGCGATCAGCGCATACACGCTGCCGACCTGCATCGCGTTGAGGAGTTGCTGGAGGTAGAATTCCATGGGGTTACGCGGCCCGGCACTCAGGATGGTGCCGCGCCCGCCGTGAGGCGGACCGCTTCGCACTCACACCAGGGCACAGACCGCTCCCGGCCATCGTGGCACACCGGTGGGCCCGGGCGGGCCGTCAGGGCTTTGCCGTCTGATAGTAGGTGAACTTGCCGCCCTTGATCTGGATGACAACCGCGCTCTTGATCGGGTCGCCGGTGCCCTTGAACTGCATCGTACCGGTCACACCTTCGTACGAGGTGATCGCAGCGAGGGCATTGCGCACCGCTTCGCGCTCGAGCTTCCCGGCGGACTTGATCGCCGAGAACAGCAGGCCAAAGGCGTCGTAGGTCAGCGCCGCGACGTCGTCGGGCACCTTGGTGTATGCGGCCTGATATGCCTTGATGAACGCCCGGGCCTTGGGTGTCGCGGTATCGGCGGCGTAGTGAGTGGTGAAGAAGAGCCCCTCGCAGTCCTTGCCGGTGAGCTTCACGAGCTCCTCATTGCCCCACGAGTCGCTCCCCAGAATCTGGCCCTTGTAGCCGAGCTGGCGCGCCTGCTTGACCTGCAGCGGGACCTCGGAATAGTAGTTCGGCAGAAACAGGCTATCGGCCCCGGAGCCGGCGATCTTGGTGAGCTGGGCGGAGAAGTCCTTGTCACCGGTGGTGTAGGTCTCATACGCGGCGAGCTTCACGCCCGCCGCTGCCATCGTCTGCTGGTAGACCTCCGCGATGCCCTTGTTATACTCGGAGGCAACGTCGTAGAGCACCGCCGGCTGCTTGGTCTTGAGCTGACTGAGCGCGAACTTCGCTGCGACCACGCCCTGGAAGTCGTCCGTGAACGCCGCGCGGAAAGTGTACTTCTTCGGTTGCCCGCTGCGCGTGTCCACCGTCAGCTTGGGGGCGGTCGACCACGGGCTGAGCATCGGCATGCGGGATGATTCGGCGACTTCCGCGGCCGGGATTGCGTTGCGGCTCGCGTTGGGGCCAATCATTGCGAGGGCCCCGGAGCTGGCGATCTTCTGCGCCACCGCAGCGGCGGCCTCGGCCTTGTCCTCGTTGTCCTCGATGGCCAGCTCGACTTTGACCTGCTGGCCGCCGACCTCCAGGCCCCCCGCGTCGTTGACCTCTTTCGCGGCCAGCTCGGAGGCATTCTTGCACGACTCGCCCACCACCCGGAGCTCGGCGCTGATGCCAATCTTGATGGCCGAGGCCGCCGCGGGAGCAGGCGTGCTCGCGCTGGTCGTTGCCGCAGGGGCGGTCGTGTCGGAGGGCGTGGCGGTCGTGCTCGGGCGACACCCGAAGAGACCCACGAGCAGCCCGATGGCCAGTGCAAGACTGATGGTTGTCCTCATTGCGTCGACTCCTGTTCGTCCGCAGTGGAGTAGACCGCGCTCAAGCACGCCGCACCGTAGGGGTGCGGCGGCTACCAGGCCGACCCGGACGCCGCGTGCCGGCGACCGGACCACGTGCGTCGCCACAGTCTACCCTGTGAGCCGGGCAGATGGCAAGGTTGGGGGCGCAGGGGGTCTGATTCTTGAGCGTAGGCAGAGCTAACC
>CAZIWQ010000540.1:0-5286 GCA_964542355.1 uncultured Armatimonadia bacterium | reverse complement strand
TGGTCTTCGGGTCGTACCACAGCCACCCCTGCTGCTCCGCGGGCACCGTATCCATCCAGGTCAGGACTTGCTTGAGCGGCGCGAGGTACTTCGCGTCCCCGGTGAGGTCGTAGGTCATCGTCAAGCCCCAGATGGCGGCGTTGATGGCCTGCATCGAGACCGCGGGGGGCTCGAAGTTGCGCATCCAGATGAACTCGTTCTTCTCGTTGTACTGATCGGCCCAGCCGTACGTCGGCGGCCCGGCCTGGGCGGCGATGATCCACTCGGCACCCTTCCGCAGCGGCTGCAGGTACTTCTCATCACCGGTTGCACACCAGATGACGAACAGGTCCGCCATCGCCTGCGGGGTGGTGGCGTCATTGAGTGCCGGGTGTCCGTAGGGGCCGGTGTGCTCCGCCGGGTAGGCTTCCCAGCCCCAGGCGCCACCGGGGAACTGGATCGAGACCATCCAGTCGCCCGCCTTCCGCAGCGCCTGCCCATAGCGCTCCTGCCCGGTTGCCTTGTACATCATCGCCAGGAAGCGAAGCTGGTTGCTCTGCATCGCCTGGGCGATGTAGGCATAGCTGCCCCAGGGGATGAACTCGCCGCGGCTGTAGGTGTACTCATCGCTCCAGGTGCCGTTGGCACGTTGGGTGCGACAGAACATCTCGGCCGCCTCGGTGGCACCCTCCAGGTAGCGGTCATCGCCCCACAGCTTCCACCCGCGCAGCAGCGCGGCGCCGGCCCACGAGCTGTA
This sequence comes from uncultured Armatimonadia bacterium, assembly GCA_964542355.1. GTDB lineage: Bacteria > Armatimonadota > Zipacnadia > Zipacnadales > JABUFB01 > CAZIWQ01. The sequence goes on along the minus strand of CAZIWQ010000540.1, from coordinate 4,550 downwards.
CGCGAACCACATGTCCACCCCCCGGCCGAGCAGACCCCAGCCGGTGGGGGTGTAGGTGGGCCACTGGTACGCGCTGGCCCAGCCACCGTGGAACTGCAACTCCAGCAGCTTGTCGAGCATGGCGCGCGACAGGTCCATCTCCTGTAGCACCCGTCCCTGATCGATCCGGCGGTCAACCGGCGGCGGTGCACCGACGAGCCGCGCCTCCACCGTGCAGTCCTCGATCCGCAGATCATCCAGGTTGCACTCGGAGGGGTTGACGCCATCGCCCGGCAGGCCCCACAGGCCACCGAAGACGACGTTCATCCCGGGGTTGGGCCGCGGGTCGGTCGGGCGCTGCCGCAACTCAGCCGACACCCCCTCCCCATCCACCAGCAGCCAGAGCCGGCCGCGCCCCCGCAGGTCCCACGATACGACGAAGTGATGCCACTTGTCCGCGTCGAGGGCCGCGACGGAGAGGCTCACCCCGCACTCGCCCTTGCGCAGTCCCGTACCGGCCGCGTAGTGCGGGAGGCTGGTGCGCAGCAGCGAGAAGCGCACCGTGTTGTCCGGCGTCTTGGCCAGTGCCAGGAAGCACGGGGCCATGCCGTAGCGAGGCGAAGCAGCGCCGCGCTCCGGGTAGAGTACCAGTAGCCAGTGCTCCTGGCCATCGTTCCACAGCGGCGTCGCGCCAGCGGCCTGCGCCCAGAACTCGGCACTGCCCACCTGTGGGTTGTAGTTGTCCAGACCCGGGAACATGACGGAGGTGTTGGTCACCGTCACCGCCACGCCGCCCCCCCACTTGCCGGGGGCATCCGGCTTGCTGCCCACCCCCACCTCGGCCCGATGCACCCGTGCATAGGCCGCGTCATTGTTGTCCGCAGCGTCGAAGTCGGCCAGCAACGTGGTGTGGCGGTCGCGCGCGAGCGCCTGATCGGGAACGGCCGTGAGCCGACACGCAGTCGTCTTCAGCTCCACTGCGGCCGGGGGAATTGGCTTGCCGTCGCGGTCCTTCCGGATGACCCAGCGGTACATGCGGCCATTCTTGCGCGGGTCGCTGTTGTCCGAGGCAGAGAAGTAGAGCGTCTGGCGCGGGCTGGCCGGGTCGGCGGACCAATGCGAGTAGGCGCCCTCCCCGACGTCGCGGATGGCCTGGTGCATGGAATGGGCCGGGCCCAGCTCCTGGTCGTTCTCGAACACCCGCAGCACCGAGGCGACACCCGCGGGCGTGTCCGGCTTCGAGGGGGTGTCGATAGCGACGACGTAGCAGCAGCCCTGCTCAGGCACGATCCTCTCTGGCGGGATCACGCCCTCGACGCGGCTCTCTTGCGCCACTGCCAGGTGCGCGGCCAGCAGGACGACGGTCGCAGTCCATGCCCATGCATCGTGCCGCATCTTGCTCTCTCCTTGTCGACAGATTGGCCCGGCCTCTCGCTGAGGAACGCCATTGCCTCTGCCCACAGGGGTGAGGGCGCGTCGTTCCCGTCCCGCGGTCGTCCTCACTCCCGGGTGGCGGGAGACCCCGGCGTGGCGACTTCGCAGGCCAATGGCCGGTGGCGCTAGTCCGGCTCGCCCTCGCCCTCGGCCTCGGTCTCCCGCACCTCCCGTAGCCGGAACGTGTAGGCGACCATCGTCACACATAGCAGCATCGCGAGCGAGAAGCCCAGCATGAAGCGCTGCTGGGAACCGATCAGCAGGGCTCCGAGCACCGGCACCCAGCACAGCGGCAGCCAGAAGAGATAGTACACCGCCAGGTACGTCGGGCGTCTGCGCTCGGGGATCAACTCCAGCAGGAAGTTGGTGTAGCCGATCTCCTGCCCCGCATTCGAGAACCCGAAGCAGGCGAAGATGAGGCCGACGAAGGCCACGCGCAGATCCACCTGCGGCCTGCCAAACAAATACAGCGGCGTGGCCGGTAGCAAGTGCACTACCAGTACCAGCGAGAGCGCCAGCAGTGCCACGAACGCCGACAGGATCAGCAGGCGACGGTTGCCGTTGTAGTCGCTCACCCGACTCCACAGCAGGTTGGAGAGGGAGTAGGTGAGCACCTTGCAGATCACGAAGAGCCCCACGGCCGCGGGCGCGATGCCCAACTGGGAGAGCGCGTAGGGGACGACGAAGGGCAGGGTTAGCCCGAGCATGATGACGGCGAGGCAGCGTGTGACGATGAGACGCTTGAAGTTGCGGTCGCGGCGAAGGATACGTAGGCCGCGCTGTAACTCGAGCAGGACTGAGATCCGCCGTCGCTGCACGGCGCGCGGGCGCTCCTCCGCGAGGCAGAAGGAGATCGTCGAGGGGAGAGCGACGACCGCCGCAGCAAGGAAGAGCAGGGCATAGTTGTCGGGGAACTCGAAGCCGCTGCCCGGCGAGAGCAGCCAGCGGACCCACGGCCCGGCCGCCAGCGCCATCATGCCCCCGAGCAGGTAACGCCAGCCGAAGAAGCGCCCGCGCCAGTTCGGCGGGATCGTCTCGCTCACGATAGTGATGAACGGGATGAGGCTCAGCCCACCAAAGCTCGAGTAGCCCAGGTACATGAGCATGGCCAGCACGAAGCCGACGCCGGGGCTCATGCGGTCGAGGTTCAGCGCGACGAGGGGCAGCCCGAACAGCGCCACGTTCCGCCCGACCGCCGAGAGGCGGTACGCGGGGATCAGGCGTTCCTGCGTGGCCAGGTACGGGGTGAGAAACAACGCCGGCCAGAACCACCCGGTGCCGATGACGGACACGAGCACACCGACCAGCAGGGGGCTGCCGTTGGTGAGCTGCCAGGCGAACCCCGGCAGCACGGTGTCCGGGTCAAGGAACGTCGTGAAGAGGATGAACAGCGACCCGTTGATGAGACCCAGGATGAAGTTACGCTTCGAAAGGCCCTGTGGGGCCGAGATGACGGACATGGTATCAGTGACCAGCGATCCGCGGTGAGCTTCCAGGTTGCGTCGCCCGCCGCACGGCGGGTATCGAGCTAGCGGAGCGGCCGAAAAGCCGTTCTGAGGCCGCGAAGCCACCCCAGAATGGCTCTGGAGGGCGCTCAGCCGGCCGCCACACGTCGGGGGCCGGCCGGAAGTGGCCTTCTCGGCCGGACCCCCGGCGCTCTGTTCAGTCAGCGGCAGGTCAGTTCGCCGGGCGGCGTCATCGGCCTCCGTCCGGATCGCGTCGGCCGGTTGCACTCATCCGGGCACGTTCCCCGTCAGTTGCGTCCGCTCACACTGGTCCGCCGTAACGGCCTCGGTCATCTGGCCGGTGGCGTCCGGGAACACGCAGCCGGTCACGGCCACGTCCGTGCAGCGTTGCAGCGCGATGGCCGTGCCCCGCGTGTTGCGGAAGCTGCAGCCGGAGACGGCCAGTCCACTGCAGCCGGTGGCGCTGAGTGCGTCCTGGCATCTCTCCGCCATGACGCCACTGACGGCGCACCCCTGTACATTGCGCAGCTCGATGCCACCCGGCGTGAGTGGCTGGTAGTCCGGGTTGTTGTCCAGCACCACTCCGGTGATGGCGACCTGCTCGCAATCCTCGATGAGGATGTTGCGCTTGTAGCCGCGGATCTGGGTGTTGCTCCCGATGGCGATCCCCCGCGCATAGCGGCACAGGATGTTGACCTGCTGGCTGCTGATGTGGTTGCCACTGATGGTCAGCAGCCCGACCTTCAGCCGGTTCTCGGGGCTGATGCCCTCGAGCCGGACGTTGGCCCCATCCCTCGTCGGCACGCCCTGGATCGTGTTGCCGCAGATCGCGCCCTCCAGGATCCCGATCGGCCCGCCGACAAACCAGACGTCGCCCGCCGGCTCGTCATCATCCTCCGGGTGGCGATTGTACTCGATGTCATTGCCGACGATCTGCACGTTGAACACGTTGCCCGCGACGACCTTGATGCCCGCGAGGTAGTTGTACTGGATATGGCAGCCATGGATGTTGATCTGGTGCAGGTTGACGTTGTCCAGGAACACGCCGATACCGCGGTTGTGGTACAGGTGGCAGTCAGCGATGATGATGTTGCGGTTGTGGGTGGGGATGTGGACCCCATGCCGGCAGTCGCGCACCGTCACCCGCTGGATGATGGCCTTGTAGGTGTACTCCAGCCGGATGCCGTCACCGCGGCCGTCGCCGACGATCTCCAGGTCGCACACCGTGGGCATCAGCTCACGGGCGGCGACGGGCGCGGTAAGGTCGGCCGGGAGGGCGCTGCCGCGATGGGTGCCGATGAGGTGCAGCGCCGGATCGCCGGACTGGTTGATGAGCCGGGCCCCGCCGGAGCGGATGGCGGTGTGGCCGCACTGGTCGAGCCGTACCTGCAGCCCGTGCCCCAGGCGGTAGTCGCCGCGCGGCAACAGCAGCAGCCCCGTGGTCTGATCAATCGCCCGCTGCAGAGCCGGGGCATCATCGGCCACACCATCGCCGACGACGCCGAAGTGGCGGATGTCCGTGCAGGGCTCGTCCATCGTGGGGTTCCCCCGTTCGTCAGTCCGCCGTCCAATCGGCGGGGAGCTCCAGGGTCCACACCTCGCTGGTGAGCGCATCGGCATACCCGCCATAGAGCCAGAGCTTGTCCTGGAACACCACCACGGAGTGCTCGT
>CAZIWQ010000539.1:3515-5287 GCA_964542355.1 uncultured Armatimonadia bacterium | reverse complement strand
GAGGGGGGCGGGGGCGGCCGCCAACCAGGGGCTCACGCCCCTCGCTATCATCTGTCGCCCCGTCGGGGCTAGACGGCACGGCGCTTCGCGGCAGGCGGGCCGTCCTCAGCAGCCGCCCGACAGGAGTGTCGGGCGTACCGACCTGCACCACAGATGGAGATAGGGCACGGAAGCCGCTGCGCGTCGCGAACTGCCGTCAACTGAACAGACCCCAACCGGAAAGGAGAACGGAGATGAGGGAAGACAGCAAGTGCCCGGTAACGGGCCGTTCCAGCAGCCCCGTCGGCGGAGGTGGCACGTCGAACCGGGACTGGTGGCCGAACCAGTTGAACCTTGGGATTCTGCACCAGCACTCGCCCCTGTCCAATCCGATGGGCGAGAATTTCAACTACGCTGAGGAATTCAAGACACTCGACCTTGCTGCCGTGAAGGACGACCTCTATGCGTTGATGACCGACTCGCAGGACTGGTGGCCGGCCGACTACGGTCACTACGGGCCGCTCTTCATCCGGATGGCGTGGCACAGCGCCGGCACGTACCGCACGGGAGACGGCCGCGGGGGCGCGGGGTCCGGTACCCAACGCCTTGCGCCGCTCAACAGTTGGCCCGACAACGTGAACCTCGACAAGGCGCGCCGTCTGCTTTGGCCGATCAAGCAGAAGTACGGCAGGAAGATCTCCTGGGCCGACCTGATGATCCTCGCCGGCAACTGCGCCCTCGAGTCGATGGGGCTGAAGACCTTCGGTTTCGGCGGCGGGCGTGAGGACGTCTGGGAGCCGGAAGCGGACATCTACTGGGGGGCCGAGAGCGAGTGGCTGGGCGACAAGCGTTACTCCGGCGACCGGGACCTTGAGGATCCCCTCGCTGCCGTGCAGATGGGCCTGATCTACGTGAACCCGGAAGGGCCGAACGGCAACCCGGACCCGGTCGCCTCCGGCCGTGACGTTCGCGAGACCTTCGCCCGCATGGCCATGAACGACGAAGAGACTGTCGCGCTTGTCGCGGGCGGGCATACGTTCGGCAAGTGTCATGGCGCGGGCAGTGCCACCCATGTGGGTCCGGAACCTGAGGCCGCCCCCATCGAGGAACAGGGACTCGGCTGGAAGAGCAGCTTCGGCAGCGGCACAGGCGGCGACACGATCGGCAGCGGCCTCGAGGGCGCCTGGAAGCCGAACCCGACCCACTGGGACATGGGCTATCTGAACGTGCTGTTCAGATACGAGTGGGAGCTGGTCAAGAGCCCGGCCGGCGCGCATCAGTGGCTGGCCAAGGACGTGGCCGAGGAGGACATGGTGGTCGACGCGCACGACCCGTCGAAGAAGCACCGGCCGATGATGACCACGGCCGACCTCTCCCTGCGCTTCGACCCGGTCTTCGAGCCGATCGCGCGCCGCTATCAGCAGAACCCCGAGGCGTTCCGGGACGCCTTCGCTCGGGCGTGGTTCAAGCTGACCCACCGCGACATGGGCCCCCGCTCACGCTACCTCGGCCCGGAGGTTCCGACGGAAGATCTCATCTGGCAGGACCCCGTCCCCGCGGTCGATCATGAGCTGATCGACGATCGGGACATCGCGGCGCTCAAGGCCAAGATCCTCGCTGCGGGGCTCTCGGTTCCCCAACTGGTCGCGACCGCCTGGGCGTCGGCCTCCACGTTCCGCGGCTCCGATAAGCGCGGCGGGGCGAACGGGGCGCGCATCCGCCTGGCGCCGCAGAAGGATTGGGAAGCCAACGAGCCGGCCCAGCTGGAGAAGGTGCTGCAGGTGCTCGAAGGT
>CAZIWQ010000539.1:0-3505 GCA_964542355.1 uncultured Armatimonadia bacterium | reverse complement strand
GCGCAACTGCAGACCGTGCTGCAGACCCTTGCGCGAATCCAGGAGGAGTTCAACGGCGCGCAGTCAGACGGGAAGCGGGTCTCGCTCGCCGATCTGGTTGTGCTGGGTGGATGCGCCGGTGTCGAGCAAGCGGCGAGGGAGGCCGGTTACGAGGTGACCGTGCCATTTGCGCCGGGGCGCACGGATGCGTCGCAAGAGCAGACCGACGCGGAGTCATTCGCCGTACTCGAACCGGCTGCTGACGGGTTCCGCAACTACCTCCCGACCAAGTACGCCGTATCAGCCGAGGAGCTGCTGGTCGATCGTGCGCAACTCCTGACGCTGACCGCTCCGGAGATGACGGTTCTCGTTGGGGGTATGCGCGTCTTGAATGCCAACTTCGGCCAGTCCCGGCACGGCGTCTTCACCAGGCGGCCGGAGACGCTCACCAATGACTTCTTCGTGAATCTACTCGATATGCGCACGGCGTGGAAACCAGCTTCGGAAGACAGCGACGTGTTCGAGGGTCGGGATCGCGCAACGGGCGAGCTCAAGTGGACCGGCACCCGTGTCGACCTCACCTTCGGCTCAAACTCCCAACTCCGCGCCATCGCGGAAGTCTACGGCTGTGAGGACTCCCAGGGCAAGTTCGTGCACGACTTCGTGGCGGCGTGGGCCAAGGTAATGAACCTGGACCGCTTCGACCTCGCCTGAGCGTAGTGGAGACGCCTTCGTGGCCCCGCCCCGCGCTACCCGAACCGCCCCGGGTTCGTGGTTACCGCGATCAGGTCCAGGTACAGCGACTCCCGTGGGGTGAGCTTGAGGACGTGCTCTCCGGCCTTCAGCTTGAAGGGCTGCAGGCAAGTCAGCCGCTGCTGCCGGTTGTGTGCCACCATGCTCCAGACCCATGAAGTGCTGCTGCGGACAGTGGCCTCATCCGACGGCTGGTCATCGAGGCAGAAACGAAGCGCGTCGTGGGACCCGACCGGCTCCTGCGACCGCACGCGCATGAGCACGACGTAGCTGCCGTCGGCAGGGACGGTGAAGCGGTACTGAGCGGGCTGCCGGTCGCCGCCGCCGGCGACGAGGACGCACTTCGCGCCCGAGGCGCCGTCATCGGCAACCACCTCGTAGGCAGCTCCCCCCGAGGGCGTCTCGGCCTCGAGGTAGGCCACGAAGTCGCCGCCGCTGGCGGGCTTCATCGGAGGCACATAGTCGGTCCGGGCGTACACAGTGACCGGACGAGAGTAGCCATTGGCCAACCGGATGAGGAAGGCCCCCCGGTAGACCTTCTGCGTCTTCATGCGGTCGGGGATGACGCTCACGGTGAACCGCGCCGTCTGGCCGGACTGGAGGACGCCCTGCGCCGGGGTCACGGTGAACCAGTCAAAAGCGTCATTTTGCGCGATCTTGTAGGCGCTGGAGAACCCGGGGCCCTTCACCGTGGCCACCACTGAGTGACTGCCGCCCGCCTGCACCTCATCGGCTGCGAACCCGAGCTGATACCGATCGAGGTAGACGGGTATCGGCCGCTCGGGGAGCACCCCGCCGGAGCCGGCGACGATGGCCCCCATGTCGGTGCGGCCGCCCGCCGCAGGCGCGAAGTTGTCAATCGCCGTCCCGTTCCCGACGGCCCGCGACGCTGCCGTGGGCTCGAAGAGGCCTGCTGCCGCGTCGGTGAAGCCCGGTGCGCCGAGGATGCCGTGGGGCTCGCGGATGCTGTCCTCGGTAGACAGCAGGTTGTAGTCGCACTCAGAGCGGAGTGACTGCGCGCGCCCGCGGACCGCAGCTCTGCCCGCGAAGATGTTGTTCCTGGCGACAATGCGCAGGTTTGGCGGCAGGGTGAGATCCCCCGAGTCCCCGTAGCAGGTGTTGTTGAAGATGAACGAGACGGCGCTGGGGCCGTTGGCATAGGAGGAGGTCTTGATGGTCTGCCCCCCGATGCCGCGTTCGTCTCCCATGTTGACCAACAGGTTCCGGAAGACGTAGGAGGGGCTGGACATGCAGCCCTGGATGCTGACGCCACACAGGCACCCCTCGAACTTGTTGCCAAAGACGCGCACGTTCGTCTGGCCGCCGTCGATCTCCAGGGCGTCATCGTTGGCGAAGCAGTGGAAGTTCCCGTAGATGTCGGCGTCGCGGTTGAACCCGCCGTCGAGATCGAAGTTGCCTGCCCCCTCGCCCGCGTCGTTCCAGCGATGTAGGTCGCTGCCCACGAAGTCGTTGTAGCGCAGCACGGTGGACTGGGGCTTGTCGATGCCCACTGCCTGCGGGCCGGCGGGATGCGAGTAGTACCACGAGTTGGCGGTACTGACCGGGTCGTGGACATAGCAGCGCTCGACGACGGTCCCGAGGCTGCGGCTGATACGGATGCCGGTGTCCCAGTTGATGGCCTGGCCGGCCTCGGTGTAGAACTTGCCGTCGAGGTCGAAACGCTGGGTGCCGATCCGGCCCCAGCCGGCAATGTCGCAGTTGACGATCCTGACGTACTCGCACTTCTCGACCGCGATCGCGTCCTTCAGCCCTCCGCGCAGCACCAGTCCGTCGAGGATGACGTACTTCGCCTTGCGCAGCTCGATGAGCGGGCCCTGGCGGTCATTGTGCAGCACGAAGCCCTCGCGGGCGGTGTAGCGGACCCAGCCGTCCGGTGAGCCGGACGCGTTGATCGTCAAGTGCCCACCGAAGTTGGTCTCGTCGAGCACGACCGTCCTCGCGACTGGGACCTGGCTACTCCACGTCGTGAAGTCCGTGCGGGCGAGGACCTCGCCGTCACCCCTGGTCAGCTCCAGCTCGTACGCAGTGCCTTCCTCGAGGTTGACGATGCTGCCGCGGTACATGCTGTCTTCCTCGAAGTAGGCGGGCTGGTACGCGGGCTGCCAGTCCCCCCCCTTGCGGCGGAACTGCATGTGCAGGGCGTTCAGTCTTGGACTGGTGAAGTAGACTGAGCAGGCGTTGAACAGGGGGACAGCACAGAAGGACGGTACCTTCAGCTTGATGTTCCCGCCGGCGTCCCGCTTGTCGATGAGCGCCTGTTCCTGCTCAGTAGGCTTCTCGGCGAACTTGACGTACTTGTAGGTGATGCTGCCGCCCTCGCCGATCGCGTACAGGCAGGTCTCGATGTCGATGGTGCCCGTCCAGCCGAACGTGCGGCGCACATCCACCGCGTAGAGGCCGGGCCTGTCGATCTCGATCGCGACTCGCTTGTCGTAAGGTCCCTGCCGGATCAGCTTGACCGTTCCCTGGTCCGACACCGCCGCGACCTCGACGAGGAAGACAGGGGTCTTGTCCACGTCCACGCGGAGGACGCGGCTGGCAGTGACCCAGGCCGGCTCGCCCTCGGCATCCTCGAGGGTTAGCTTTCCCGCTTCGGCGGAGATCCGTCCGGGCGTGGAGCCAAACAGCTTCCATCCTGACTGGGAGAAGTCGTCGACGACTTGCGCGTGGAGCGGGGATAGTGACAGGACTGTCGCGATGAACGCCCAGCGCTGCGCAGCTCGCATGATCGGTGTCTCCATGTGGTGTTGGC
>CAZIWQ010000538.1:0-5295 GCA_964542355.1 uncultured Armatimonadia bacterium | reverse complement strand
CGCTCAGCCCCATCCTCCGCACGAAGGCTACGCGGGGGTCCTTGTGGAGGAGCTCGACGGTCTGCGAGATGCTCACACAGGACCGGCCGGCGTAGGCCTCCAGCCGCAGGATGATGCGCTGTGGCTCGCGCGAGCTGGTCATGCCCTCCAGCCGCACCACTGCGCGCAGCGGCCCGGCCTCCTCGAGGGTGAGCTGCTGTGGCACGAACTCACCCGGGTCGAGCTCGCCACGGCACAGAGTGTCGCCGGACGGCTGGTTGCCCTCCGGGCGCACGAAGTCGACGAAGCTGCGCACACCACCAGGGCCGAGCAGCGACTTGCCGCTGAGCACTGCGCTCGCCAGCCACCCGGGCCCCGTGGTCAGCGCGAGCTTCAGTGGCCCGGTGTCGATCGCGGCCCTGCCGTCGGTGGCCGCGGCCTGCAGCGGCCGGGCGGGCGTCCCACCCCGCGCGCTCCCACCGTAGTCCAGCCGGTACATCGTCCTGGTGCCATCGCGCCGGTTGACCTCGAACTGCACCGCCTGCCCCTCGCCGGTGGCGCCGATTGCCTGCACTTCATCCAGCGGGAAGGTCACCAAGAGCCACTTGATCGAGCCATCCGGCCAGAAGGCGAGCGGCCTGGTTTGCACGGGGACGTCGACCTCGCCCTTGCGCAGGCGCACCTGGGCGGGGGCCTTGAGCGCTCCCCGGGGCAGCGGCACACCGCCGGAGATCAGGGGGGAGATGTCATCGGCCGCGGGGGCGGTGAACAGCTTCACGTCCGCCGCCGGGATCTCCGCTCGTGCCGGGGGATCGCTAAGGAGGCTCGTCTGCTGCCAGTGCCTGGCCAGCGTCAGCTCCGGTTGGGCGAACCGGAACTCCTCGGCGAAGGGCAACCAGGTCGTGGCGTGCGACTCCTGAAACAGGGCGTGATCGGGCGCGACCGCAAGGGGGGCCTGGGTCGGGCTCCACAGGTACACGACGGCCTCGCCGGCCCCCTCGGCCTGCACCTCCAGTGACTTCGGCGCATGGGCGGGCATGTCGCGATACGCAAACAGCAGCCCCTGCTGCTGGTCGTACGCCGCCATCCAGCCGGGGGCCTGCTCGCCCCGCTGCATGACCAGCGGGGAGGTGGCGGCGCTCTCGGCGCGCCAGAGGCAGAAGTCGCGCGGGCTGAGCTGGTCGATGACGAACCGCCGCCAGAGGTTGTGGTCGGGCTCGGCCATGAACAGGTTGCCCGGCGAGATGGTGAACTGGCAAAAGTGGCGGGTGTCCCATTGCAGCCCACGGTCGCCGGCCTGCACGACGCGCTTGCGCCGCTCCAGCGCCAGCGGCAGGCGCAGGGCCAGGCTGCGTAGGAAACGGCTTGCGAACTTCCCCTGCGGCGTGACCGTGAGGCCGACGCCCAGGCACGGACTGCCGGCCACGGCGCTGACCGTCAGGCGACAGTCGAGCCGGTCACCGTCGCCGCAGTCGAGCGCACCCGTGATGTCAGCCGTCCACGCGTCCGCGGGCCGGGTGACGGTGCACTCCCCGGGGTGCCAGGTCGCGGCGATCAGCTTGCCCGGCGCATGGTCGCGCCAGCCATCGTAGTCGGCCGACTCGAACACCTCGGCCGTCAAGAGCGGACGCTCGTTGTCGGCAACGACGCGCTTGCCGCCGGCGCTCAGACGGCGCACCACGCCGGTCTTCGTCAGCTCAAACTCGCAGGCGCCCGTCGTGACGGTGTACGCCTCAGGAGTCTCTGTGGCAGTGATGCGGGGGTTCACAGGTGCGCCTCCGATGACGGCATCAGTCGGTGCCTCGTCCGGCCGGGGGGGACGGGCGGTGGCATAGACGCGCAGCTCGTCGACCTGGCCGGTGAAGAAGTTGTACGCGCCGCCCTGACTGCCGAGATAGAGGTTTCCGCCGGGCCCGGGCTCGTGATCCCATTCACGGCTGGCGACGAGCTGGCCGTCCACGTACAGCCTCATGTGCGGCCGGTCAAAGGTAGCAGTCACGCGGTGCCACTGGTGCGACTGCAGCTTGCCACCGCTGATGTCTGCCCGTCCGCCGACGTCCTTCAGCCCGAAGCCGGCGGCGCCGCCCGACAGCCACAGGTGGTAGCGCTCACCGGCCTTGTCCACCAGGTACTGCGGGCCGGGGGCCTCGACGTTGTCGACATTGACCCACAGGTCAATGGTGAGGGCGCGGGTGGCGCGCAGCGATGCGGCATCGCGCACCTCCATCGTCGTCTGACCGTCGAAGACGAGTGCGGCCTTGCCGGGCGAGGGCGCGTAGCGGCTCGCGCCTCGGAGGAACCCGCAGTACTGGTGGCCGGTCGCGCTCCGCGCGATCCCGCGCAGCTCCTCGTTGAAGCTCCAGGTCGCCACCGGCCCGTCTCCCGCCGGCTGTGCCGCTGCCGCGACCGACAGCAAGAGTAGCGCTGCGAGACACGATCGCACGATCCCACGCATGGGTCTGCCTCCTGATCTGCATCCTGTGACGCCGCTGTCTTGCCGCTCTCCTGCCGAGGAGCGCAGGCCGCGCAATCCCCGGCCGATGTCATCCTGAGGAGCGCATGCGGCTTCGCAGAAGCCGCCGCGACGAAGGATCACACACCGCATGCAGGCGACTTCGGCTGATGCTGATCCTTCGCCAGAAGACCGCGTAGCGGTCTGGGCTCAGGATGACAACCCCGCGCAGAGCCGCGCAGGGCGACAGCTCACCGCATGACGACGACCCCGTAGATGGTGATCGGCGGGACCGCGATCACACCCTCGTCGACTCGGAGGGTCTGGGCCTCGGCCCCGGGCGACAGGAGTGTGGCCTGCGTGACCCCCGGTGCGGTCAGGGCGAGCGCGGAGGTGGGCTCGATCCGTTGCAGCGCGAACTTGCCATCATAGCGGAAGTCGTAGTTCACAACGTGGGCGCACAGCGCCCCGTCACTGCCACGGGTGAGGTTGAGCAGGGCCTTGCCAGGCAGCCCCGCCGCCGCGTCGCCCGCATGTCGGCGCACCTGCACCGGGAGCTGCGCGCGCAGGGGGGCGGTGAGCCGCTCCAGGTCCTCCGCCGCCAGTTGCCCCAGCGGCGCAGTGGCCTGCAGCAACTTCCCCGTGCCGATGCCTGTCTCGATGACGCTGCCTGTGCCGCGGTCGGTCATGATGACGAGACGCTCGAAGCGCCCGTACTCGCCGCCGCCGGAATGGCCGACGACCGTGACCTGCGACCCCGTCTTCAACTCGACGCCCGGGGCGCTGTGGGCGTGGGTGGCGTCGTCATCACAGGTGTTCTGCCACTGGCCGACCCGCCGGCCGTCGACCAGGAGCTCGAAGCAGCCCTGACCGTCGCTCTCGTCGAAGTAGGAGAGCATGAGGCGGTAGTTGCCGGGGGCACCGGCGAAGGTGATCGTCGCCCGGCCCACGTCCTTCGTGACCTTGAGCCACGGGGCCTGCGGCTCGTAGCCCTCGGTGGTGAAGTCCACCGGCACGTAGGCGTGGAGCCCGAGCTCCTGGCTCCCGGGGAAGTAACGCGATAGCGGACGGGCCTGCGTCGCGGGCTCGTACTTGCCCCGCACCATCGCCGCTCCCGCCAGCACGACAGTGCCGCCGCGGCGGGTGAAGTCCGCCAGGCCGGTAGCATCCGCAGGCTCAAGCACACTGATGTCGTTGACGACGATGGTCTTGACGCCGGTCAGGCGCTGCGGCGTCAGATCATCCTCGACGATCACCTCCGCCGGCACGCCCTGCTTCTGCAGAGCCCACAGGACGCTGTTGAAGCTGCCACGTTTGTGGCCGAGGACCTCGCCCTCGCGCGGCCCCGCCGTGAGGCTGAAGAGCACCGCGACCGGCGAGCAGGGCTGCGCCCGGGCATAGACCTCCGGGTGGGCCTGGATGAAGCCGTTGTACAGCTTCAGCCCGGCGATGATCTTCTGGTCCTCGGGCTGGGTGAGCTGCTCGATCCGCCGTCCCAGCTCGAGCTGGGAGTTGGCGATGTAGTTGCCCCCGCAGGCCACGCCCTGGGCGAGCGCGACCTGGTACTCCTCGGCCAGCGGGGCGCCAACCCACTTCTCCCCCGAGCCCTGGGAGCCGTTGAAGGCCGTTGTACCCCGCTGCATCATCACCGGGCGAGGGACGTAGTCCAGGATGCCGGTGGGCCTGCCGTGCGAAGCCGCGAGGCCGATCTTGTACGCGGCGATGTCCTGCTGGAACGGGGCATGCCCGTTCCCCTCGGAGAACACCCCGTCGGTCAGGCCCTGGTTGATGAGCCAGTAGGTCATGTTGTTGGCGACGATGAAGATGCCCTGGCCGTGGGCGTAGTCGCGAACCTGGGTCCAGAAGCGGATTGCGGTATCGATGGTGAACCAGTACTCGAGCTCGGTGGGTTTGCCGAACTGCCCGAGCTTGAGCGGCTGTCCGGTGTGCTGCCGGGCAAACTGGGTGAACAGCTCCTGGCAGGTCGGGCAGTAGCACGCCCAGGTCATGGGGTTGTCGAAGAAGATTGTGTTCACGCCGCGGTCGCGGATGAGCTCATCCATGCGCTCCTTGATGTACTTCAGCCATGCCGGCCGGTTCCAGCACCCGGCATAGCGCTTGGGGTTGTTGTAGATGATCTTGTAGGAGCCGTCAGGGTTGAGGATCGCGGCGTCCTTCAGCTCCGGGTACTTGGGGAAGAGCAGCTCGTGATAGATGGTGCGGCTGCAGATGTACATCTGCGAATGGGTGTCGGGCGTAGCCGCGAGTGTTGCCCGTGCCTCCGGCGTGAAGCTGCCGCCCTGGAGGAAGTTGAAGCCGGCATCGAGCATCAGTCTGACATGAGGCTCTTCCATGCGGGCGTAGTCGATGAGCCAGCGCACCTGGCCCGGCGTGGCCCAGGGGAAACGGGAGTTGGTTGTCTCCCAGTGGGCGCAGAGGGGAGAGGCACTCAGGAGGACGAGGGCCAGGCAGATGGCGCGCATGATGGGGGCTCCTCGCACGCTACAGTAGTCGTGGGTCCTGCGCTTGTCAGCCATGCGGCTGCCACACGGCTTCGTTACCAGAGCCACAGGAACCTCCCTCCTCGGTCGTGGTGGACGGCGGCAGAGTGGGGAGTGGAAGGGACTGAACGGCAGGGGTGTGGGACGTGGGGTGCGGGGCAGGCTTTCGGGCCTGCCGCCGTGGCCGTTGGCCGTTCCTGGGACCGCGACCGTCCCGGTCGCAGCCGTTGCCGTTGGCCGTTGCTATCGCCGTGGCCGTTCGCCATGGCCGTCGCCGTGGTAGGAGCGGTCACCAGACCGCGATCCGTGCCGTTGCCGTCCTCTGCCGTTCCTCCCCCTCCCCGTGGGGAGGGGGTCGGGGGG
>CAZIWQ010000537.1:0-5298 GCA_964542355.1 uncultured Armatimonadia bacterium | reverse complement strand
CTTTCAGCGTCACCGTATTGGTGTCGCTGCTGGTTTGCCTGCTGCCGACGACCATTGGCGGATTGTTGAGCGCCATCGGTATCGCCGGCATCGACCGTCTGGTGCAGAAAAATGTCCTGGCCATGAGCGGCCGGGCACAGCTCGTCGCCTGTGCCGACCGTGACCCCCGGGCCGCCGAGCTTGCGGTCACTGCCTGCGGCTATGCCGCGGCCTACGCCACCGCCGACGAGCTTCTGTCTCACGCGGCACTCGATGCCGTCATCGTGGCCACCACCCACGACCAGCTCCAGCCCGCCGCCCTCGCCGCCGTCCACGCCGGGAAGCACGTGTTCGTCGAGAAGCCGATGGCCCTCACCGCCGCCGCCGGCCGCGAGCTTGTCGCCGCCGCTCGCACCGCCGCCGTCAAGCTCATGGTCGGCTATACCCTCCGCTTCATGCCCGAGCGCATCCTCATGAAGCGCCTGCTGGATTCCGGCGCCATCGGCGAGCTCGCCCACATCGGTGCCGGGCAGCTCATCGGCCCGATGGGCGGCTGGCTGGGCGAGCGCGCCCATGGCGGCGGCCCCCTCTACTACATCGGCTCGCACGTCATCGACAACGTCCTGTGGGTCGCCGGTCGCCCCGTCGAACGCGTCCATGCCGAAATCGACTGGAAGGCCGACTCCGACGTCGAAGCCGGGGTGCAGATCACCATCCGCTTCGCCGGCGGACTGCTGGCCCAGGTGTGCACCTCCCAGAAGCTCGGCGGCCGCTATGGCTGGCTCGACCTCATGGGCTCCGGCGGACGCATGCGGACCGAGTGGGAGAGCCCGGAGCTCCTCATCCAGAGCACCACCGTCGAGGCCTACCGCCACCTCAGCTCACTCCGCGTCCCGGTGGATGCCTACCTGCCACCCGTCCCCCCCGCTGCGACGGCGCGCGTCAGTGGGGCCGCGTATATCCGGATGTGGATGGCGGAGTTCGTCGAGTTCACCAACGCAATCGCTGAGGACCGCGACCCCTCCGTCACCGGGGAGGACGCCGTCCGCTGCCTCGAGGTCATCGATGCCATCCTACTGGCGTAGCGCCGAAGTCGTATGCCGCGTGGGCGCAACCTGCACCGGGGGCGCCATCGGATCGGCGTGGGCACCGTCCCCCCTGGCACTGCTGGCGTAGCGCCGAAGCTGCTTGCGCAGCTACTGGCGTAGCGCCGAAGCTGCTCGCGCAGGGCTGAAGTCGTATGCCCCGCGGGCGCAACCTGCACCGGGGGCGCCATCGGACCGGCGTGGGCACCGTCCCCCTTGGCACTGCTTGCGCAGGGCTGAAGTCGTATGCCGCGCGGGCACAACAGGCGTCACGGGCGCCATCGGGTCGACTCGCACTTCTGACGGAGGCGCGCCATGCCGAGTTCAACGCCACTGCCGGCACTCCCGGCACAACCTGCCGCTCACCCACGCCGTCGCCTCCGGTGTGTGCCTACACTCGCGGTGATGTGGCTGCTGCCAGTCGCCATCCCCGCGGCGAGTGCACCGATCACGCGGCTCAAGCCGCTCTACCCGGCAACCCCCCTCGTCTCCGCCGGTGGGGCCCGCGCCGTCATTGTCACGCCGGAAGACCCCGCGGTGGCTGCGGTAGCGGCGACCCTCGCCTCCCGCCTGCACCAGGTGACAGGGGTGGCGATCCCCTCGCTCGCGGCAGGCGACGTCGTCTCCCCACGGTGGGAGCTCAACCACCCCGCCATCAGCGGACGCACCCTGATCGCCCTCGGGAACATCAATAACAGCCGCCTGCTTGCCGTGCTGTGGGGCGACGGCTATGTGATGGCCGACTCGGTGTTCCCGGGAGCGGGCGGGTACATCGTGCAGACGGTTCACGACCCGTTCGCGCGGGGCACCAACGTGATCGTGCTCGCAGGCTCGGATGCCCTCGGCGTCCAGGCGGCCGCTGCCGCGTTCGTGGACAAGTACGTGCCTGCCGGCTCGCGGGAGATCACGTTGTCCCAGCCGGTCATCGCGACGAAGTTCGCCCGCACGGCCATGCGGTTCTTCCCGGCGCCGGCCGACGCCCTCGGCTCACGGCGACAACCGCAGTACAGCACGCTGGAGTTCTTCCGCAAGACCTTCGCCGACCTCGGTCTCATGGACACGGCCGGGAACGTAGTGGCGCGCCCGGACGGCAACCTCACCACCGTCACCGGGGCAGTTGCGCGGCTCGCCCAGACCTACGTCCGCACCGGCGACCCGGCCCTCCCGCCATTGATGAAGCAGATCGTGGACCGCAATCGCGCCCTGCTCAGCGTCGTCCCCCGGCGGGTCGAGATGGAGGCTTCCTCCGCCGCCGATGTGATCTGGTGGGACCTGGTCGAGGAACTCCCGGTGTGGACCGACCAGGACCGTCTCGACATCACCAACGCCCTGCTGGCAGATGCGCTGCAGGGCCACGAGCTCCGTGCCGCCCACAAGCTGGTCAGGGAAGGCTTCGTGCAGGTCGTGGATGAGAACCACGGGACGAACTCGGCGCTCAACAGCTTCCGCGCCTGGCGCTACTTCGCCCGCTACTATAACTTGCCGGAGACCGACTACTGGCTGCGCGTAGCCGCGGCGACCTTCGCGGGGCAGTGCGCCAGCCACCAGATCCTCGAGGACGCGGCCGGCTATCTGTGCTACTGCCCCATCCAGAGCATGAGTTATGCCTTCGCCGCACATGACCTGCGCTTCCTCGACTCCGGGATCGCCCGCACGTATGCCGAGTTCGTCGCCCAGTGCTCGATCAACAACCTGGGACTGGCGACCGGCTTCGGCGACGCCTCCGCGCTCGTACTGCCGGAGGTGTTCGAGGTGCTGGCACCCGCGGCCTGGTATTACCGTGACCCGCGGCTGTCGTGGGTCGCGCAGACGTTCCTGCCACAGGCCTGTGGCCTGCGCACGTTCCAGAACGCCATCCCCTTCGACCTCACCACGCCGCCGGCTGAGCCGGTGGCGTGGACCGGCATGCGCGTGCTGCCGGTCTACAAGCAGACATTGCGCAAGGGCGAGGGAGCCCGCGAGCTGGTCAGCGACCCGCCGGAGAGTGCGGGTTCTCAGTGGTTCAACAAAGTCGTGTTCCGCGACCGCTGGGACCCGCGCGCCCAGTACCTGCTGCTCGACGGGACCGGCAAATTCTCCTCCCTGCCCGGGTATCCCAACAGCCCGGCCGGACACATGCACGATGATGTCAACTGCATCATCAACTTCACCGACAAGGAGCGCATGTGGCTGGTCGACCATACCTACGCCTCCCGCACCATCCAGGATCACTCCGGCCTGTTCATCACGCGCGAGGGCCAGGTGTCCTACCAGGTCCACGAGGCCCGGCTGCAGGATCAGGCACAGGGCACGCGGGGGGCGCTGTGTCGCTCGACGTTTGAGGGCTTCTCCGGGGCCGACTGGGAGCGCTCCGTGCTGTGGGTGCGGGGGCGCTACTTCCTCATCATCGACCGGGCCGTTGCGCGCGAGCCGGGTGCCTACATGGTCCGCTGCAGCTTTCGCGGGCTGGGCGAGCATGCCCTGCGGGGGACAACGCTGCGTCTCAGTCAGCAGGGCCGGTATTGCCAGATCGCCTCCGCCGGCGGCGCCGTGCTCGACGTCGAGCCGGCGCCCTATCCCGCACCCCAGGAGTGGGAGACCTGGTATCGGTACGCGGCGCCGGTGGCCAGCCTGTTCCAGCAGGACAAGGCCGCCCGGCTGGAGCCCGGGCAGGCAGTGTCCTTCATCAACCTGCTGCAGGCCGCAGAGACCGAGGCGGAGTTGGATGCGGTGCAGCTCGTCCCGGTGTCTGATTGTGCGGCCCTCGTGAGAAGTCGCGAGCCCGACCTCCTGCTCGGAGTTGGGGGCCTGCCCGGCGGCGTGGGCGAGACCGGGCTCTTCATGGTCGCGGCGACGGATGCCCTGCTCGCCGGCTGCACTCGCCTGGGCCCGGTCGCCAGCCCCCTGCTGACCGCCGACGCCCCTGTCGACCTGGAGCTCGCCACCACCGGTCGGTCACGCCTTGTCGCGCGCGAGCCAGTGACGCTCCACCTGGCCGCGGGAGCCCCACCCCTCACGCTGGCGGTGGGGGAGCACGAGCTGACGCAGCCGGCCGTTACGGCCGCCCTCCCCGGCCTGCTCGCCACCGTCCTGGCGCAGGCCCGCCAGGCCGCCGCAACGCAGCCACCGCCGGCACCGACAGGCGCCGAGCCGGCGCCACCAACGCTCGCCACACAGCGGACAGCGCTGGCGCCGGGCCTGGCCGACCTGCAGGTGGCCGACCTCAATGGCGACGGGACGGGGGAATGGGTCACCGTGGGCGCGCAGGGTGTGGCGGCCTGCCGGCCTGACGGGACCGCCCGGTGGCACTACCCCACCACCCGGCCGTGCCGCGCACTGGCTGTCGGTGATGTGGACGGTGACGGCCGACCGGAGGTTGCCGCCGGCTGTGATGACACCCGCGTCTACCTCCTCGGCCCCGACGGCACGCTCCGTTGGTCATTCGATTGCAAGGCCTCCGCCGGCAATGCCCTGCCCCCGGCCGTCGACTGGGTTTCCATCGCCGACCTGGAGGGTGACGGCAAGCCGGAGATCGTGGTGGGAGCCAACTGGGTCCACTGCCTGGACAGCGCCGGACAGCTCAAGTGGGAGCGCTATCTGCGCCGCGCACGGGGACAGGTCGGCGGCGACTTCGCCACCGGCACCGTGGCCGACTTCAACGCCGACGGCAAGCTCGAGGTCCTCGCCCTGTTCTTGTACTCATACCACAAGGCACTCCTGCTCGACGCCGGAGGGAAGGTCCTCGTCCCGGCAGACTATGACAACGACAGCCGCTTCGGGATCGACATCGGCCTCCCGCAGTGCGTCCTGGCCCTCGACCTGTTCGGCCGGGGCGCCGCCCTCCAGTTCCTGGTGGGGGGCGACAAGTTCCGCACCTCTCACTGGTCCGCTGGCAAGTATGCCGGCCACAGTGGCGGGCGCAAGGCTGGCAGCGTCGTCGCGCTGGCAGCGTGTCCGGCCCCGCCGGGGGCGCCGCTCGTGGCGGTGGCCACCGACATGGCGGCCGTCATTGCTTACCGGGCGACCGCCCCCCGCAATGACGAGTATATCCCGCTGGAGTCCCCCTGGACGCGCGTGATCGGGCGCAAGCTCACATGCCTTGCCGCCGCGGTCACCGCCGGCGGGATGCGCGTCCTCGCCGGCACTCGCGAGGGCGGCGTGTGGGTCCTCGATGGGGCGGACGGGCAGCCGCTCGCCCGGTCGGCCGCCACCGGCTCGCCGGCCGTCAAGCTGCTCGCGCCGCCGGTGGGGGGGC
>CAZIWQ010000536.1:0-5316 GCA_964542355.1 uncultured Armatimonadia bacterium | reverse complement strand
GCCCGGACCGCTCCGCGGTCCTTTCAGCGAAGGGTCTGCACCATGCGAAGCCGTTTGTGGCGTGTCATCCTGAGCGACCGTCCCGCGCAGCGGGACAGCGAAGGATCTGTCGTGGACGAAGGCGCCTGTCAGCGCGACGAGATCCTCCGTCGCGACGGCGGCTGCGCGGCCGCCGCCGCGCCTCAGGATGACAGCGATGGCGGAGCGGGCTCCGAGGGGTCAGCGACAGGCCGAGCGAGGGACCGGGGCCTCGTGCCAGCCGCCTTCCTACTCGTGCTGCTCGCGTATCTCACGGTCTGGGGGCTCATCCCCAAGGCGGGGGTCTGGATCTGTGACGAGGGGGCCCGGATGATCGCGGCCGAGTGGATGGCCGTGCGGGGGAGGCCGACGGTCACCATCCCCTACCCGGCGCGCAAGCTCGATCCGGGGTACTGCTTCTTCCCGTTCCCGACCAAGGCGGACCGGGAGGCGGCGATGGCCGAGCTCACCCCGGCCGGGCCGGTGAGCGTGTTCCCGCCGGCCCTCCCCTACCTCTCCTCCCTGCTGCTCGGCCCTCTCGGCTTCCCCGGCCTGTACGTGATCCCGCTCGTGTCCGCCCTCGTCGCGCTGTGGGCCATGGCCGTCCTGTGGCGGATCGCCGGAGGGTCGCGGACGGAGGCGGCCGTCAGCGTCCTGCTCCTCGGCCTGCTGAGCCCGCTGTGGTTCTACGCCGTGACGCTGTGGGACCACGCACCCGCCCTGGCGTGTGTGGCGGTCGGCACCTGCTGGGCGCTGGTGTGCCTCAAGCATGGAGACTGGCGGTGGGCGCTCGCAGCCGGAGTGGCTTGCGGCGCCGGCGTGTGGTTCCGCGACGAGGTCTACCTGTGGGTCGGGGCGGTGGCGGTGGCGCTGTGGCTGTGCACGCGCGCTGCTCGGCCGACGCTGGCGCTGGTCGGCGGCGCGGCCGTCAGTATCCTCCCTCTGTGGGCCGTCAACCTCGCCGCCGGGGCCGGGGTGCTCGGGTACCACGCGGCCGCCAACACCCCCGCCACCGCCGTCCCCGATGCGGTCGCCGCATACCATCTGCTGCTGTGCATGGGCACCCCGGCGTGGGTGGGTCTGGTGTTGGGCTTGCCCACAGCGGCGGCCGTGCTGCTTGCCCTGGGGGGGCTGTGCCGTGGGCGCCCGCCGTGGCGAGCGGAACGGTGGCGCGCTGTTGTGCGGGGGCCGGCCGTCTCGCCGCCACCGGCTCGCCCGGGCCTTCGCCCTGATGTCATCCTGAGCGACCGTCCCGCAGAGCGGGACAGCGAAGGATCTGCCACCTGCGAGGGTACTCGCCGACAAGACGAGATCCTTCGTCGCTGCGGCTTCTGTGAAGCCGCATGTGCTCCTCAGGATGACATCGCCGGGGTGCCCCGCTCCCCGCGGTCCCGCGCGCTGGCCGCACACGGGACGACCTACTGTGTGCTCGCGCTGGCTGCCGGCGGGGCCGTCCTCGCCTCCCTCGCGCTCTTCACTCGGCGTCACGGGGATCTTGTCGACCTGGTGTCTCTGAACAGCCTCGCGATGTTCCCCGTCTTCCCCGTGTTCGCCGCGCTGTGGGCGAGGACAAGCGCGGACTCAACGGAGGCACCCACGAGTCGCTTCCTGCTCACAGTGATAGTTGCCTACGTTGCCGCCTGCTGCCTTCTGGCACCGCGCTTCGGGGTGATGGGGGTCCACCACGGCCCCCGCGTGCTGCTCCCCGCGTTCCTCATCCTGAGCGGCGGGGCCGCTCACGGCATCGTCCGCGTGCTCAGCGGCGGGCCGCGCTTGCGCCGGACTCTCGCGCTGCTGGCGGTGGTCGTGGCCCTCGTCGCCACGCTCGCCGTCCAGGCCCACGTGGGCAGGCTGCTGTTTGAGAAGAAGCAGCTCAGTGCCGAGCTCAGTAGCGTCATCGCGCAGCCGGACACGCAGGTTGTGCTGACCTCGCTGTGGTGGATCGGCCAGGAGCTGGCACCGGTGTACCTGACCCGGCGCATCCTGTACACGCACTCGCCCCGGGAGGAGCTGGCGCTCCTGGACACCCTCGCGCAGCAGGGGGTGACGACCGTCCGCTTCATCGGGGGGAAGCCGCATCCCACGGGGCCCATCAAGATGATGGACCTGGTGGTGACTTCGCCCTTGACGATTGCTCAGCGACGGTCGGAGCTGCTGCGGGCCTTGGGTCAGTAGGGGTGCCGCCGGGGGAGCACAGAGGAAGGAAGGGGAGGGTGGCCGCTGACTCCCCGGGCTGAAGCCCGGGGCTAGGTGACGTGCGCTCCTCGGAGCGCACGCCGACCGCCCTGCGGGGAGGACCGCACGTGCGTCGCACGTGACGACACGACCGTCCCGCAGAGCGAAACCACCGGCGAAGCCGAGGAACCATGCTTGACGCAGCGCCGGCCTCACGACGCCGCCGGTCAGCCGCGCGCTGCCTCAATGGCCGCTCCACGCCGCTCCCGGTACTCGAGGGCCTGGTACATGAACGCCTCCAGGCGCGTGCGGGCCGTCGACTGCTCGAACCCATCGTAGACCATGTTCAGGAACGGGACCTCGTCCTCATCCTGGCGCACCCGCTTCATCAGCGCGTTCGAGACTGTCCCGGGCATGCACGTGAAGGGCATCACGGCGACGATGCCGCTGAGGCCCTTGCGCGCGAAGTCGATGGCTTTGCCGATGGTGACGATCGCTTCCCCCTCGAAGCTGCGGTCGACATACGGCTCGGCGTAGAACAGTACCGTCGCCGTCGGGGGCTCATGGGCGTTGCGCAGCAGGCCGTCGAAGGCCCCGACGAGCTTGTGCTCATCCGACTTCATCACCCGATCGGTGAGCGAGTTCTTGATGCGCAGCTTCAGGTCTCCCGACAGCCGGCTGCGCATGTCGCGGCGGAAGTTGCGGTAGAGGAACCACTCGTACACCGGCGCCAGCCAGCACTCGCCGCCGAGCGCCTCGATCTCCGTCACCAGGTTCTGGTTGCTGAACTGGTTGAAGCGGATGTAGAACTCGCCGACGACGCCGATGATCGGCTTGCTGTGGCTGCGATCGACCTCGACGTCTTCGAACCGCTCGCGGGAGCGGCGCATCGCCGCGACGAGGTCGCCGCTCGCGGCGATGGTGCGGCATACATCTGCCAGTGATTCGCGATGGGCCTCCTCGGCGGCACCGGGCACCACCTCGTAGGGACGCGACTCGAGCAGCGCCTTCTCCAGCACATCCACCGCGACGATCCCGCGCCAGCTATCGCGCACGAACTTGCGCCCCACAATCCCCATGTCGTCGTAGAAACGGCTGGCCTGGTTGGGGGCGAAGATGGGCACATCCTCATAGCCGAGGTCGTCGAGCACCATCCGCTGGAGCGCATTGTACTGCCCGAAGCGACACGGCCCCCCCGAGCCGCCCATGAAGAACGTGAAGCGGTCGCGGTCGAAGTCCGGGCGCTTCACCCGCTTGACCATGTCGCCGGTGGTGACGATGCAGGGGAAGCACTCCTTGCCGGTGGTGTAGCGGCGGCCCCACATCAGGGTCTCTTCATCGGGGGTGGGGAGGACCTCGGCCGGCATCCCACAGGCCTCGAACGAGGCCCGCAGGGCGTGGGCGTGGGTGCTCATGTTGGGGATCAGGACGGTCCGCTGGGAGCCGGGCTTGATCGTGAGCGGCCGGAAGTGGCGGCCGCCCTCGAAGGTATGGCCCTGCGTCGCCTGCAGGCTGTCGAGATACGCTTCGCAGCGGGTGATCATGCCGGCATCGGCACTATGCTCATCGACCTCGATGACCAGCACCGGCTCGGTGCCCAGCCGCTCCTGGAAGAAGCGCGCGACGAACGAGTCCGGCCCACACCCGAAGTTGGTCATGTACAGCGCGTGCAGGCGCGGGTTGTGGGCGATGATCTCCGCCCCCGACAGGATCTTCTGGCCGTAGCGCCAGTACATGTTGAACCAGTCGGTGGGGAGCGCCACGTCATCCAGCGGCAAGAAGTCCATCGGGACCGCGAGCACGCCCATGTTGCGCAGCTTCTTCGGGATGTCGAGGTTGGCGCCCTGGTCGCAGCCGTTGTATGAGCGGCTGACGATCACGATCGTGGGTTGGTCGGCGGGGAGCTGCGACAAGATCTCCTGCCCCCGCTGGCGCAGCCCGCTCTGGAAGCGTTGCAGCGCCGCCATCCCGGCGGCGACGGCCCGTTGCACCTGTGCGGGGGTGCGACCGAGCATCGCGCCCACGGGCCGCATGGCGCGCTCAAGCTGCTTCTCCCGGAACTGCAGGTAGACGACCGGGCTGAGCAGTTGCACGCCGTGCGCACCGAAGTCGACCGCCGACTGCACCGTGTATGGGAAGCTCTGCACGTAGGGGCAGACGAAGCTGTCGGTGAGCGCCTCATCCTTCTTCTCCAGGTTGATGACACTGGGGAGGAAGATGTAGTCGATGCCCTTGTCCATCAGGTTGAGCACGTGCCCGAGCGCGACTTTCATCGGGAAGCACGTCTCGGCCACCGACTGCTCGGCCCCCTCGTGGATGATGCGCTTGTTGGTGCGGTCGGACAAGACGATGCGGCAGCCGAGCTCGCCCAGAATCGCCTGCCACAGGGGGTAGAGCTCATGGAACAGCAGGGCGCGGGGCACCCCCACGCGCGGTGCGTCGGCGGGCAAGTCCTGCGGCGACTCGTAGGCCCCCATCAGCATGCGCTCGCGCTCGGCGAACAGATCGGGGAGCGTGGACTCGCGCTTCGTGCGCCGATCGACATCGTAGCGCTCGCAGCGGCTGCCGTAGTAGAGCGGCTCCTCCCCCTCCACCGCCACCTTGTTGATCTCACAGTGGTTCGGGCAGTCCGGGCACTCGAACGCCTCGATCGTGTAGTGGCGGTGGGTCAGGTCAAAGCCCTTGAACTTGCTGCCACCGTCTCGATCCTCCTCCAGCGCGATGAGCGCACAGCCGAGCGCACCGGTGACCTCGTTGTGCGCCGGCACCGTGATCGACTTGCCGGTGACCATCTCGAAGGCGGCGACGACGGCGCGATTGAAGGCGGTGCCGCCCTGGAAGAAGATGCGCTCCCCGACACGCTTCTTGGCCACGACTCGGTTGAGGTAGTTGTAGACGACCGAGTAGGCGAGCCCGGCGACGAGGTCCTCAGTGGCCACCCCGGCCTGCTGGTTGCGGAGCAGCTCGGTCTCCATGAACACGGTACACCGCTCGCCGAGGTTGGCAGGGCGGGGGGCCTGCAGCGCAAGCTGTCCGAACTCTTCCTTGATGCTGATCCCCAGCTTCTCCGCCTGCTCTTCCAGGAACGAGCCGGTGCCCGCCGCGCAGGCCTTGTTCATCTCG
>CAZIWQ010000535.1:0-5322 GCA_964542355.1 uncultured Armatimonadia bacterium | reverse complement strand
CGGGCGATGTACGAGGCACTGGAAAGGTGCCCCAACCTCAAGGTCGACCTCGCCGGCATCTGGCTGCATCATCGCATCGAGTACATCTGCCGGCACTGGGGACCCGAGCGCCTGCTGTGGAGCTCGCGGCTGCCGCAACGGACCCCGGCGGCCTCGCTCATGCAACTGGATTATGCCGACATCCCTGAGACCGATCTCGCCGCCATCGCCGGCGACAACCTGCGCCGGCTGGTAGCATGGAACCCGGGAATCGGGTTCGTGGACGAGGTCGCGTTCCCCTCCCCGGTGGATGACCTCCACGCGACGGTGCGTGAGCGCCGGCCGCTGCGGGGTGCGGGCTTCCACGATTGCCACGGCCACATCGGCTGGTGCAGCCGCCGCCACGTGATCAACGATACCCCCGCCGACGTCGTGGCGGAGATGGACCGCCTGGGCGTCGCGACGTGCTGTGTGTTCTCGTTCGTGGGAACTGACGAGGTGTATGGCAATGACACGGCCGCCGCGATGGTGCAGGCCTATCCGGACCGCTTCATCGGGTTCACGCTGGTCAACCCGCGCCATGGGGAGCGTCTGATGCTGGAGGAGCTGGAGCGCGGGTTGGGGCTGGGGATGCAGGGGGTCAAGCTCGCTCCCAGCTTCCAGCACTACCCGGGGGACGGGCCGCTGATCGATGTCGCGTGCCGCTTCGCTCACGAGCACAGCCAGTTCATGCTCAACCACGTCTGGCCGGCGGCCGCGGCCATGCGCCGGCTATGCACGACCTACCCGGGAGCGTGCTTTCTCACCGGGCACGCGACCCTGGAGTATGTGGACCTCGTCCGGGAGGTCGACAACCTCTACATCTGCACCTGTCCGTTCCTGGCGTGGGGGCAGACGGAGTTGTTTGTCGAGCGGTATGGCGCTGACCGGATTGTGTTCGGCTCCGACCTGATGGACCTGCCGGTCACGTGGGGGTTGGGGCCGATCCTGTACGCGCGGATCGAGGAGGCCGACAAGCGCAAGATCCTGGGCGAGAACCTGAGGGGCCTGATGGACCGCTTCGGGGTGAAGCCGCGAGGATGGGCGAAGGGATAGTGGGGGGGGCCCCGTCGCCCCGCCAAGCGGGGCTGACACCCCACGCCCGGTGTGCAGACAGGCCGCGGGGTGTCAGAGTCCCCCCCTGCCCGCGGGGTGTCAGGCGCCATGTCTGCGCCTGACAGACCCACCCGCGGGCTCCATCGCTACACCCAACAGCCACCCCTGGACCCGTGCGAACTAGCTTCGAGCGTGCGATAGTGCTGAGCGGACGAGCGGCCTACTGAGCAGCCGCCTGTCCACCGCCCTGGCCGCCCCGCTGGCCACGGCCCTGGCCGCGGCCCTGGCCCTGCCCGACCTGCAGGAGCGCCTGCAACTGGGTGAGCTGCTCCGGTGTCAGGACTTCCTTGACCTTGGCATCGAGGTTCTCGCGGATCTGCTTCATGGCCTGCATTGCCGCGTCGGGGTTCTGGGTAGCGGCAGCCTGCTTGAGGGCCTCCGCACGGGCGTCCCACGCCGCCTGGAAGTCGGGGGTGAGCTTCGTGAGTTGTTCGGGGTTGGCCTTCACACCGAAGCAGATGGCCGTCCACATCCGGTCGATGAGGATCATCCCCTGCATGCCGCCCCCGGCGCGCCCACCTCGTCCCGCCCCCCCGGCGCCGGCGCCTGGCTGCGCCCACAACGCTCCGGCGACTACGACTAGCACTGCGACGGCGAGGAACACGGGCAACATCGATGGTGCTTTGAAGCGACTCATTCTGGTTGGCCTCCTGCCTCCAGCATCTGGAGGGTCCGCACATCCTATTGCTGCGGCTAACGCCTCAGTTGTCCGAATAGACGCACCGCAGGCGATGCGTGTTCAGCGGTCCCTCGTGAGGTCATCCTGCGGAGGGTTGGATGAGCATCCCGCGCATGCGCGACGGCGCGTCGGTATGGCGTGGTGCCCGGACGGCGGGGCCACAAGCGGTCGCCCCGCACACGGCAACGGCAGACGGCAACACCGGCGCGCCACAGGTGCGCGCCCCACAACGACAGACGGCAACACCGGCGCGCCACAGGTGCGCGCCCTACAACGACAGACGGCAACGCCGGCGCGCCACAGGTGCGCGCCCTACAGAACGGCACGTTCCCCCACCGTCATCCGCCGTTGCTCCCCCTCCCCGTGGGGAGGGGGCTGGGGGGTAGGCCGACGTGGCCGTGGCCGGAGCCTCCCCGGCGGGGTCCCGCTCTGCGGGATCCCCCCCCCACAGAACGACACCGTCCTACGCTCCTACGCTCCTTCCGTCCATGGAGGGCATCGCGGCGCGGCAGCGAACTCCCCCGCATCCGGTATGCACCAACATGCTCTTTGCCCCGATCCCAGGGAGGCACACCATGACCTACCGCTGCGCCATGCTCGGCTGTGGGGGACGCCAGAGAAGCCACGCCAAGGCCTACCAGCTCATCGACAGGGGCGCCATCGTCGCCATCTGCGACCTCAACGAAGAGCGCCTGAAGGACTTCGGCGATACCTTCGGGATCACCACTCGCTACACGGACCTCGATGAGATGCTGCGCCAGGAGAAGCCCGATGTCGTGCACATGACCATGCCCCCCACGATCCGCGTCTCCCTCATGACCCGCCTCGCCGACGCCGGCGTGCCCGCGGTGATTGTCGAGAAGCCCATCTGCCTCGGCGGCGACGACTACAAGGCACTGCGCAAGCTTGAGGCTGGCTCGCAGACCAAGTTCGTCGTGAACCACCAATTGCGCCATCACCCGAAGGTGCTCGAGCTGCTGCGCTATGTGCAGGAGGGCAACATCGGGGAGACCCGCTTCATCGATGCCTCCAGCGTCGGCACGATGTGCGGGCAAGGCGTGCATGTCCTGGACCTGCTATTCGCGTTCAACGGCTACGCGCAGCCGACGAATGTGTTCGGGACGGTGGCCGGCTGGGAGGACCTGAGCGGGACGCATCCGGCGCCCGCCTCCGCCGAGTTCATCATCACCTTCGCCAACGGCGTCCGCGCGCTGCTGCAGGCCGGCGCGTGCTCCCCACGTTACAACGATGTCGACCCGGCCTGGTCGCACTACCACAAGCGGATCGTTGCCTACGGCACGCGCGGGTTCATCCACTGGCGGATGCAGGGCTGGGAGCGCTCGCTACCCGACGGCACGGTCGAGGTGGGCCAGAAGTCGTACCCGGAGGAGGACCTCCCCGGCCAGGCCGGCCTCACCAACGCCGTCTTCGACTGGCTCGACGACGAGGCTCGTGTCCACCCCAATAACCTCAGCATCTCGCTCGACCAGTGGCAGACGATTCTCGCCGGCTACGAGAGCGGTGTCCGGCGCCGGCCCGTCGACCTGCCCTTCGACCCGCCGGATGATCTCCTCGAGCAGACCAAGCGCTTCGCGACCGCCGCGGACTAGAGACCCGGCCGAAAGGGCCACTTCCGGCCAGGTCTCTAGCGCCAAGATGGCTGTGAGTGGCCTCTGCGAACCTCTGAGCGTAGCGTCGCGGCCTCAGAACGACCTTTCGGCCGCTCTCCTAGAGAGGACGATGACCATGTCAGAGCGTCTCACTATCTACGCCGACCGCCCCCTCGGCCGCATCGCGCCGGAGGTCTATGGGCACTTCATCGAGCACCTCGGCCACTGCATCTACGGCGGCCTCTGGGTCGGGGAAGACTCCACCATCCCGCAAGTGGCGGGGATCCGGCAGGAGGCCATCGACGTGTTCCGGGCGGTCAGGGCGCCGGTCATCCGCTGGCCGGGAGGGTACTTCGCCGACTGCTACGACTGGCGCGACGGCATCGGCCCACGGGACGACAGGCCGGTACGGTTCCATGAGTGCGAGCCAGACCAGGAGGAGCCCAACCACTTCGGCACTCACGAGTTCCTCCACTTCTGCGAGCTGGTCGGCGCCGAGCCCAACATTTGCGCCAACACCGCCAGCCTCGGACCTCAGGCCGCGATGGACTGGGTGGAGTACTGCAACCACGACGGCCGGACCGCGCAGGCCCAGCTCCGCCGCGGGCACGGCCGCCCCGAGCCGTGGCATGTCAAGTACTGGGCCATCGGCAACGAGTCATACTGGCTGCACCGCCCGCAGGACTACATCCAACGCTACCTGCTGTGGCGCAAGTTCATGCGCCGGGTCGACCCCAACATCCAGTGCATCGCGAGCCTGCTGGAGCCGACCTGGCACCCGCAGCCGTTCGACCCCCTCGGCGACTGGCTCCAGGAAGTGGTCGCCGGCATTCGCGGCAACATGGAGCTCGCGTCCCTGCACCTCTACAGCGGCGCCGGCAGCGGCGACGAGTTCACCGAGGCGGAGTACTGGTCGGCACTCGTCCAGATTGACCAGCGCAACCGCCAGCGCATCGAGAGCTTCCTCGGCGCGGTGGACTCCATTGTGGGGAGCGAGCAGGTGAAGCTGGCACTCGATGAATGGGGGCTGTGGCATCCGGGGGCGTCGATGACCAACAACTGCGAGCAGCCGTGCACCCAGCGCGATGCGCTGTTCGCGGCGCGCTACTTCCACCTGCTGCAGCGCTACCCCACCCGCGTCGGCCTCGCGACCATCGCCCAGAGCGTGAACGTGCTCCACGCGCTCCTGCGTACCGATGGCCCGCGTACCTACCGCACGCCCACCTTCCACGTCTTCGAGATGTTCCGGGGGCATCAGGGCGCTGCCGCGCTGGAGCTCATCCACAGCTCCCCGCTCCACGAGATCACGGAAGCCGCCCTCCTCACCACCGAACGCCGCGAGCTCGACCTGGTGACCGCCTCAGCTTCGCTCAATGCGAGCGGCGACGAGCTGCTACTCACGCTCACCAACGCCGACCTCGCGAAGAGCCACAGCTACCAGGTGGAGGTCCAGGGCGGGTTCACGCCAACGGAGGCCAGCGTGCGGGTGCTGGCGGCCGACCCGCACGCCCAGAACACGTATGATGCGCCGGAGCAGGTGCGACCGACGTCTCTCACGCCAGCCCCGGCGGGCCCCAGCTTCACCGTCGAGCTGCCTGCGTGCTCGGTGGTGGCAGTGGCGTTCAAGGGGGAACCGGTATAGGCGGCCAAGCTGCTCGACGTTGGGTAGCCCCGCCAGGGGCTACCCAACGTCGCTTACAGGGCATGGACCTGAGCAACCTGCGGGTCCCTGATGCCGCATGCGCCGTGCGGCCGTTGCCGGTGCGCCGTCCGCCCAATGCCGCATGCCACGTGCCACATGCCACATGCCGCCGTTGCTGTGCGCCGTTGCCGTGCGCCGTGCGCCGTGCGCCGTCCGCCCAATGCCGCATGCCACGTGCCCCATGCCGCCGTTGCCGT
>CAZIWQ010000534.1:0-5325 GCA_964542355.1 uncultured Armatimonadia bacterium | reverse complement strand
CCGACGGCCACCGGACCATCGCCGACATCGAGCGTCTGGTTGCCGGCGAGACCGGTGCGGAGAACGTGAGGCTACTGGACTTCTTCGTCGGCTATGAGAAGTACGGGTACGTCAGGCTGCAGCAGGCAGGCTAGCGCCCCTCCGCGGCCAGCAGGGCCGCGATGCTGTGCCGCTCCTCGTCCTGCAGCCGCTGGCGCTTGTCGACGAAGTGCTGATAGCGCGCCTGCTGCTCCGCACTCCAGCAGCTCGCCTCGGTGTAGTCCCCACAGTAGGGCACATTCAGGTCGATCCAGCACGCGAGCTTCTCCAGCTCCTCGCGGGTGAGCTTCACCCCGTGATGTCCCTGCCGCAGCATGTGCATGAGCCCGCTCTTCGCCGCTCCGGCGGCGTACGGGGGCAGCATCGGCGGGACCGACTGGGCCCCCACCCAGTTCACGAGTGGCCCCGAGCGACCGAGGTACGTCTCGCCGGAGCGCACGGCACCGGTCAGCGCCAGGTAGGCATCGCTCCAGCTTCGTCCGGACGGGGGCTCGGGGGTCTGGTCACCCCGCAGGCTGAAGGCCGCTGTCTTGTCCGCCGCTGCCGGCACCTCCGGCCGCCGCCCGGCATCCAGCAGCACCACCTCCACCCCCTGCCCGCCGACGGTCTGGTGGCAGTGCACCGCCACGGTGTTGAGCCCCGGCCGCAACGCCTGCACCGCCTCGGCACGCACCGGCAGCGGCACGCTGGCCGTGACATAGCCCTCCGCCTGCAGAGCCGGGACACCGTTCAGGGTGACCTCGATGTCCTCGTCGTGGTAGGTGAGCGCAACGATGTCGTGTCCCGTCAGGTCGCCGGGGACTGCGAAGCTCCCGCGCAGCCAGATGTCGGGGGTGTGCCACTGCGTCCGGACAGTCACGCCGGGGGTGCCGACCCGGCCGAAGCCGGCGACACCGGTCTGCCAGCCCTCCGTGATGAATCCGG
Source organism: uncultured Armatimonadia bacterium (assembly GCA_964542355.1). Taxonomy (GTDB): domain Bacteria; phylum Armatimonadota; class Zipacnadia; order Zipacnadales; family JABUFB01; genus CAZIWQ01. Next base: position 4,362 of record CAZIWQ010000534.1, on the reverse strand, counting down.
GCTGCTGCCAGCCCGTGCCCGGGGTGGTAGTGGTGTACTGCCACGGGACCTCAGCCGCGCGCAGGACCGTGGCCTTCGCCAGGCGCTCGGGAGCGAGATGTGCCGGCACCCGCGCGGCGCTCCGCGCCCGGTCGTAGTGGCAGCGCACGCAACTGCGGTCCAGGATCGGCTGAACCTCGCGGATGAAGCTAAAGCCGCGCGGTGGCCCGTAGAATGGAGTCAGGTCCCGGGCTCCCGCGCGGGCCGCCAGCGAGTACGGTCGTCCCCGCAGCGGCGCCCGACCTTTCGGCTCGTGGCAGCCCACACACGACTGGGCCTCGCCCGGCTGCAGCGTCGACCAACTGCGCATCGTCTGCACGGCCTGCCCCTCTGCGTCCAGCGCCTGGAAGAACACGGGCGTGCGCGCCGGCGCCGTGAAGAACGCCGAGCCGTCGGGGTGGACCGTTGCGTCGCCGTAGACCACCTTCACATCCCACGAGCCGTTGCCGATGGCGATGGGGGTGCTCACGAGCGCCGAGCCGGCGGGGCCGCTGTTGCGGTTACTGCCGATGCCGGCAGCCCGGAAGTCCAGACCAACCACGCGCAGGCGACGGATCGCTCCCCGCGCGACGCCCGCCAGGCCGGGCCCCGCGTAGACGTCCTGCACATAGTACGTCCCACTAGCCTTGCGCCAGTCTACCATCGAGGGGCGCACGGAGGGCCGGCGCCGAGGTGTCAGCGGCACCGCCTGGTTGCACGACTGCGTCGGGTGCCGGACTAGCAGCTCGCGCCGCCCGTCCGCCGCCATCCAGTAGAGCCCGAACCGCCCCCGCGTCAGGCTCCCCTGACGGGGGTCTCCGTCGGGCGTGTAGGTGACAACGAACTCGCTCTCGCTCAGCGGGTACGGATAGGCGAACTGATCGCCATCCTGCCCGTAGGCATCGATGCGCACCGCCGCGCTCGCACGCACCGGCGCGAGCAGCTCAATCCCCTCGTTCTCCTGCTGGCCCCGGTGGCGATCCACCAGGCACAGCTTCCCGCTCTGGTCGCTGTGGTGGCCGGTGGCGACGGCCACCAGCTTGTGCGAGCCGGGGATGCCCCGGGCATGTGCCAGCGTGGTGGGGAACCAGGAGTTGTTCCCATAGCACTCCGTCTGCCCCGTGCCGTCGAGGTTCATCTGGAACAGCGGCTGGGGGAAGAGCTGGCCGCGGTCGTTATAGTCCCAGCGCGTGTAGACCACGCGCCCGTCCTCGAGCACCTGCGGGTAGTTGGTGTGCACCTGGTCGAAGCCGAGGCGTCGGAGGAACCGCCCGTCGCGGGCGCAGATGTACAGGTTGCTGACCTCCGTCCACCAGCAGTCCACGATCTGCATGCAGCGTGTGGAGTTGAACAGCAGGTCACCGGTGGGCAGGTAGATGCCCTCGTAGTCGGCGACCCCGCGCCCCGCAGTCACCTGTCGAACCTGCCCGGTCGCCCCCAGCATCTCGTAGAGGTGGTAGTCGTCGCCCCGGTCGGACTGCTTCCAGGAGAACAGGATGCTGCCGCCGTCATAGGACACATCCGGATCGCGGATGACGCCGTCGGCGTCCTCGAGCAGCGTGGTGGTGCTCCCGTGAGCGCTGGTCACATCGAGCAGACACAGCGCGCCGCCCGGGATGAAGTTGCGCTCCGCCTGGGCGTCCGACTGCGCCTCTGTATAGGCATAGTGGGAGCCCCCGAGGTTGAAGTGCCGCGTGTAGACGAAGGTGGTGGCGCGGGCGCGGAGCCCCACCAGCCGCGCTTCGCGGCGCCGCTCGCAGGCCTCGCGGTAGAGGTCACGCCAGCGTGTGTCAGTGGCCGGCACGCCCGCAACCACCAGCTCTTCGAGGCGCTTGCTCAGACCTGCGGCAGTCGCCGGGGCCAGTTCGCCACAGACGCGCTTCACGAGTGCTTGCTCGCGCGCGCTCCCGGCCGTGTCGCGGAAGCACTCGTCCGGGTTGCCGGGATGGTCCTGCTGCAGCCAGTCGTGCCAGAGGAGCTCGGGGGGCGCGGCCACCGACCATTCGCGCTCAGCCGCGAGACCCACCCCGGCGGCCAGGGCGAGACAGACTGTCATCAGGAATCGAGTGTACTTGTCGGACATGGTCGCCACCGGCGCTCCCAGAGGGTGATGACGTCGCTTTCGCTCCGCTCCCGGTAGAGCGGGCCCGCGGACCGCCACGTGTCGTCGTGCCGGGGTCTCCGTGTGCTTCTCCGAGAGGGAGGTCGATACCTACCCGGGCAGCCGGCGAGGCCGGCCTGCTGTTGCCGCGTAGCCCGGAGGGCGGCCGTCCCGCCTTGCGGGACCACCGGCGGAAGAGCCTGTCGCGGGAGTTGTGTAGGCGCGGCTTCCAGCCGCGCCGGTGCCATGTGCCCAGTGGGCCCTTGTAGGAGCGGCTTCCAGCCGCGATGGGTGTGGTGACGCACGCAGGGCCAATCGCGGCGCACTGGGAGCGGCCAGACGCGGCTGCGACGGTGTTGTCTCTTCCCATGGGAAGTCGCGGCTGGAAGCCGCTCCTACAGGATGCCCTTCCACGCGAACACCGGCGCGGCTGGAAGCCGCGCCAACACCCATGGAGGCGACGAGCGGACGTACTCGACTTCCGCGACAGGCTCGGAAACCGGTGGATTCCCGGCTCTCACTTGCCTGAAGAGCAGGGGGCGGGAGACGCATGACCCCAACGCTGCCCGTCGGTCGGCAAGACCCACTTGTGCCGCCCCTGACGGGGCTCTTGTAGTGGTTGCGCCCCGGCGTCCACCAGCCTCCGCCGGTGGTCCCGCAAGGCGGGACGGCCGCCCCGTTGGGGCCACCAACGTCGCCGGCCCCGTCGGCCATCGCGGCATCCCACGGCGTCCGCCCAGAAGGTCCCCCCTCTGCCACCATGGAAGCTGGGAGGGAGAAACCCCCACCATGAGGTGCAACCATGCCCACACACGTGTACTGTCTTGCCGGGCTGCTGGCCATGCTGCTCGCGCCGTGCGCGCAGGCCCAGCCGCCCATCATCTACCGCTCGTTCGCCGACGGCCTCCGCGGCTGGGAGAGTTGGATCCGTGACAAGGAGGCCACGCCGCCCGTCGTCGTCGACCGGCACGTGTTCCGGGGCGCGGACATGGCCTCGCTCGCCATGCAGGCTCAGACCGGCACGCGCGGACTCGTGCTGCAGGCCTCCCTGCCCCGCGACCCGCAGGTGACCCGGTACCGCTTCACACTATGGGTCCGCTGCCAGGACCTCGCCCCGGACTGGATCATCCGGGCGGCGCTCATGGGGGCCACAGGTGCGAACATCATCAAGTGGCTGCAGAACAGCCACCTGTCACGCCCCCCGACCATGGAGTGGACGCCGTGGACGATCGAGGCCACCGTGCCCCCGGAGGCGACCCACCTCGCGATCTGTCTCGGGCTGTGGTACTCGGACAACCTCCGGGCCAACCCGCCCCCGGGCGGCGGCACCGTCTGGTTTGAGGACCTCTCGCTGGCGCCGGTCGGGGCTCCGGCGGCGGCTGTGGCGGCGGCGGCGACCACGGCCCCGACCAAGCCTACGGAGCTGCAGCTCGACCAGCTCCTCCCCGTCGGCGAGCGGGGGCTCTTCACCCCGGGTCAGCCCGTCCAGTTGATGCTGCTCGGCACGAACCCCGAGCCAGCGGCCGTCACGTTCCGGCTGAACGTGCGCCTGGTCGACTACGCCGGACAGCCGGCCGGGGAGAAGTCGTTCGACCTGAGCGCGGAGCCCGGGAAGGACCTGCGGGCGACGCTCGACCTGCCGGCCCCCGCCCGACGCGGCTGGTTCCGCGTCGAGACGACGATGGTGCGCGCGGGCAAGACGCGCTTCGGTCCGCAGACCTCGTGCTGCGTCATCGAGCCCACCGCGGAGCGTGACGACTACTTCGTGGCAGATGTCAATGGCCAGGAGGCCGAGCTCGTCCCGGCCATGCGCATGATCGGCGTATCCGGGCGCAAGGTTGGCGGCACTCTCGGCTGGGTCCCAAAGGACCAGCGCGGCGACCTCGTGAAGTACTGGCAGGACCAGATCACCACCGGGCGGCTTGCGCCGTACTGGAAGTCAGACCTCACGCTCATCGGCAACATCTTCATCGGGGGCGAATTCGCCGATGCGCAGTGGAAGCCGATCATCGCCGAGCGCCGCAAGCAGGGCCTGTTCCCCTATCCGGACGAGCTCTTCCGCCAGTTCGCCGACTTCGTCGAAGCGAAGGCCACCGTCCTCAAACCCCGGGTCAAGTATTGGGTGCTGTCCGAGGAGATCGATGGCACCGTCGGCGTCCCGGATCTACCCAGCGGCAGCCCCTCCGCCGAGGCCATGCGCTATGTGCTCCTGTGCCGCCTCGCCTACCAACGTCTGAAGCAGG
>CAZIWQ010000533.1:0-5327 GCA_964542355.1 uncultured Armatimonadia bacterium | reverse complement strand
TCGGGCGTACCGGTCCGGCGCCGTCTGCCGCCCGACAAGAGTGTCGGGCGTACCGGGGCCCCCGTGGAAGGGGTGGGAGCGGGCCCGGGCCGCACCGGCCCGGGCGCTGTGCTGTCCCCAGGCCACTATTCCCCTGTGGATGGCCGTCAACGACCGCGGGCAACCGCACTCGCCACCACTATGCAGACCACCGAACACATCATCGCCTTCGACAGTGAAGGGCTGCGACTGCACGGCATCCTGTACGAGCCGCCGGCGGGGCCCGGCGGACGCGTGCTTGTCGTCTGTGACCCCTTCGCGGAGGAGAAGAAGTGCGCGCACCGCCCGCTCGTCGACACCGCCCGCGCCCTCGCCGCGGCAGGCGTCAGCGTCCTGCGCTTTGACTACCGTGGTTGCGGTGACAGCGAGGGGGACTTCGTCGATTTCACACCACACCACTGGCAGCAGGACATCCTCGCTGCGCTTGGCTTCGTCACGGAGACGCTGCAGCCGACGTGGACGGGGCTCGCGGGCCTGCGCATGGGGGCCAACCTTGCGGAGATCGTCAGCCGGTCGCGTCCCGACCTCACCACACTCATCCTGTGGGAGCCGATCCTCGACGGCAAGCGCTATGTGGCGCTCAACCTGCGCCGCTCGCTGGTGAAGGCCATGCTCACTGAGCAGGAGGCGTTCGATGCCGGCGCGGTGACGGCGAGGCATCGCTCCGACATCATCGAGTTCGATGGCTATGAGGTTAGTGGCCGGACGCGCGAGGAGTTGGAAGCGCTGGATGCCGCCGGCGCGTCCGACCCGTTCGGCGGCCCCGTGCTGGTGATGCAGATCGGCCCCCGTGACGAGCCGGCGGACGACTACCGCGCCCTGGCGACCCACTTCCCCCGGGGCGAAGCCGTGGGGGTGCGGTTGGAGCCATTCTGGAACCGCATCGGGCTCATTGACGGTGGCGCGATGATCGGGCCCACCCGTTGTTGGCTGGAGGAGCGGCCGAGCGCCTGATGTCACTGCGGGCGGCATGACCCCATGGAGCGACACTTCCACTTCGAGAGCAGTGGGTCCCGGTTGCTGGGTGTGCTGCACTCCCCTGTCGGGGCGGCCGCCCGGCCACTCGGGCTCGTGCTGCTGCACGGCTGGGCCGGCTACCGCATCGGCGCACACGCCATGTTCGTCAAGCTGGCGCGCGAGGCGGCGCGGCAGGGCTTCCCCTGCCTGCGCTTCGACTTCCGCGGGCGGGGTGATAGTGAGGGGGAGGCCGGCGCCGCGAATCTGTCGACCATGATCGCCGACGCGTGCGCCGCCGCCCGCGAGCTCGGCGCCGCGGCGGGGGTCTCCCAGCTTGCCTTCATCGGCGACTGCTCCGGCAGCGAGGTGGCCATCGGTGCCGGCACGCTCGTCCCGTCATGCCGCGCCCTGGTGCTCTGGTCCGCCCCGATCGTCGGCGCCGACCGCGAGGCGAGCGACCGCGCCAAGCACCGGCACGTGATCGCCCAATACGCCGCCAAGCTGCTGCGGCGTGAGACATGGACCAAGCTCTTCAGCGGACGCCTGCAGACCGCGATGATCCGGCGCGCCCTGCTGCGTGGCGGCAAGGGTGCGGGCGAAGACGGCGCGGCGGCGGACGCCGCGATCGACTGGCTCGCCTGCTTCAACCGCTTCACCGGTGACGTCTTGTTCATCTACGGCGACAAGGACCCCACCGCCGCAGAAGCAGTCCGGCACTATGAGGGCCTGACCGGGCAGCTCGCTCGCCCCTGGCATTGCCACCTCGTCGCGGGCGCCAACCATGCCTTCTACTCGGCACAGTGGGAACGCGAGGTCATCGGGACCACACTGGAGTGGCTGGCGGCACGGCGCGGCGCGGGTGGCGAGGGTGATGACTGAGTCCCCCCGGCGCGTGCTCTATGTCCACCACAGCATCCTGCAGGGCGGAGCGGAGGCCAGCCTGCTCTGCCTGCTCCGCCGGCTAGCTCCGGCGCAGGTGAGCGCCGTGCTGGCCTGTCCGCCGGGCGGCCTCCTCGAGCACCCTCCGGCCGCGGGACACGCCGAGTGGTATGCCAGCCCCTCGTGGGAGCCACACCGCAGCCTCAACCCACTCCGCCTGCTTGGCCAGTACCGCGAGCTGGTAAGCCTGGGAGCGTTCGTGCGCCGGCTGGCCCTGCTGCACGGAGTGGACCTGATCCACGCCAATAGCTGGCCGGCGGCGCTGGCGGCCGTGCACGGGCGACGTCCGCTCGGCGCCCGCCGGCCGGGCGCACCGGGACGCGTCGAGCCACCGGTCGTGTGGCACGTGCGCGACCTGCGCATCCCCCGACGCGTGACGGCATGGCTGCTGCCGCGTTGCAGCGCCCAGATTGCCATCTCGCACGCGGTCGCGGACTTCCTGCGAGCGCGCGATTGCCCGCCGTCGCGGCTGCATCTCGTCCACAATGGCATCGACCCGGCGGAGTTCGTGCCGACGCGCCCGCCCGCGACGGTCCGCGCCGAGCTGGGGGTCCCCCCGGGAGTACCGCTGATCGGCAGCGTGGCCCAACTCGTGGCCTGGAAGCGGCATGACCTTCTCCTGGAGTCGGCACGCCTGCTGCAGGGCCGGACGCCACAGCCTCGCTTCGTGTTCGTCGGCGGTGACCCCGGCGGCGACGCAGGCAAGCTCGCGGAGCTGCGCCGCCGGGCCGAGAGCATGGGCCTGGACTCATGCGTGCACTTCACCGGGTACCGCACGGATGTCGCCGATCTCATCAACGCCTGCGACGTGTTCGTCCACGCCGCGGTCGATGAGCCACTCGGGAGAGCGGTCCTCGAGGCAATGTCGCTGGGGAAGCCCATTGTCGTCGCGAACGCGGCCGGACCGGCGGAGCTGATCGAGGGCGGCGTCAGCGGGCTGACCGTCGCCCCCGACGACGCCCCCGCCCTCGCCGATGGTGTGCAGCGCTTCCTCGATGACCCCGCCTTCGCCGTCCGCTGCGGCACGCAGGCCGGGCTGCGCGCCCGGCAGGAGTTCAGCGCCGGCGCGATGGCAGACCGAACGCTCTCCGTCTACGACGCGATCATCGGGGGGGACCGCCCGTGAGGATCGTGGTGGACGCAATGCTCCTGGGCGGCAACCACTCCGGTGTCGAGGTCGCCATCGAGGGGCTCTGCCGCGGCCTGTGCGAGACCGCCGTCGGGCATGAGGTGGCGATGGTCCACCGGCCCCAGTATGACGCCCGTGACCTCAGCACGGCGACGATGACGCCCCTCGTCGCTCCCGCGTGGACGCGGTGGCGTGCGGGACGCATCCTGTGGGAGCGACTGGCGCTGCCCCAGGTGGCGCGCGAGTGGCATGCCCGGGTGCTGCATGCCCCCGGGTACGTGATGCCCCTGGGGTGGCGCGGACCGACGGTTGTCACCGTGTACGACGTGCTCGCGCTCAGCCACCCCGAGTGGTGCCGGTGGTCAAACGTCGTCCACTACCGGCGCATGCTGCCCGCCAGCCTGCGGCGGGCGGACATCGTGGTCGTGCCCTCCCAGACCGTGGCGACCGAGGTGGTCGAGCACGTGGCGATTGACCCCGCGAAAGTGCGGGTCGTGCCGCTGGGTGTCGCCGGGGCGATGGCGCCGGCGGGCGAGGCGGCGCTGCGCGCCGCCCGCAGCGTGCTGGACCTGCCCGAGCGCTACCTGTTGTGGGTGGGCAACCTCGAGCCCAAGAAGAACCTCGGCGGGATTGTGGCGGGCTTTGCCGAGGCCGCGGCCCAGATCCCCCATGACCTCGTGCTGGTTGGTCAGACGGGCTGGAAGTGCGCGCCCTCGCTACAGGCGCTGCGCGACAGCCCGGTGTCGCACCGCATCCGCCGCCTCGGCTACGTCCCCGCGGCAATGTTGCCGGCGGTCTACTCCGGCGCCGACCTGCTGGTGCACTGGTCGCTCTATGAGGGGGCGGGGCTCACCCCACTGGAGGCGATGGCCTGTGGGACGCCGGCGATTGTCTCCGATGGCGGCGCCCTGCCCGAGCTGGCCGGCCGGCACGCACGCGTCGTGCCTCTCGGCGACCCCCGCGCGCTGGCGGCCGCGATCGTCGAGATGGTGAGCGATCGCGCGCAGCATGCTCGCCTCAGGGAGGAATCCGTGCGGTGGGCGCGGCAGTTTACCTGGCAGGAGCACGCCCGCCGGATGGTTACCCTGTACGAGGAGGCCGCCCGCCTTGGCGCGGCGACGTAAGGCGGAGAAGGCAGCGCTGGGAGTCGTCCTCGGTGAGTTCCCCTCCACCTCCGAGACCTTCATCCTGCGCGAGATGCGCGAGCTCGAGCGCGTCGGCTTCACGCTGGTCCCCATCGCCCTGCAGCGTCCGGCGGACGGTACGGCCCATGCCGACGCCGCCGACCTCGCGGCCCGCACCCTCTATCCGGGGCCGCCGCTGTCGGCGCGCAACCTGCTGCTCCGCCAGCCGCTCGCGCTGCTGCGGTTCAGCGCCGGCTACCTCAGCGCGCTGCGTTTCGTGGTGACGAGCAGCCTGCGCACGCCGACCGCGGCCCGCGAGCTGTGCGGGTCACTGCTGGTTGCCGGCCAGTTCGCCTTGGCGGCCCGGTGCGCCCCCCGCCTCAGCCACATCCACGCGCAGTTCGCCAGCCGACCCGCGACCGTCGGCCTGCTCCTCGCGGAGATCCTGGGCGTGACCTTCAGCATCTCCTGCCACGCCCGTGACATCTTCACGCGGGAATCGATTCTGCTGGGGCGCAAGGTGCTCGAGGCGGAGTTCGCGACGGTGTGCACCCGCCACGGGCTGGAGCGACTGCAGCGGCAGCACCGCCTCGTGGCCGGGGAGAACGTCCACCTCATCTACCACGGCATCGAGCCCGTGCGCCTGCTCCCGCGCCCCGCGCCGTGTGTCGATCCCCCCATCATCCTGTCGGTGGGGCGGCTCGTGCCGAAGAAAGGCTTTGACATCCTGTTGCGCGCGGCAGCCCTCGCACGCTCGCACGAGGCCCGCTTCCAACTCCACATTGTGGGCGACGGTCCCGAGCGTGATGACCTCGAGCACCTCGCCGCCGGCCTCGGCCTGCGCGACGCGACTGTCTTCCACGGGCGGATGACACAGGAGGAGCTCCTCCCTCTCTACGATGAAGCCCACGCCTTCGCCCTCGCCTCGATCGTGACCGAGGACGGCGACCGCGACGGCATCCCGAATGTGTTGCTCGAGGCGCTGGCCAAAGGGGTGCCGGTCGTGGCGACCAGCACCGGCGGCATCCCCGAGCTGATCGTGCATGAAGAGACGGGGCTGATCGCCCAGCCGGGGAACCCGGGGAGCCTGGCCGAGCAGCTCGAGCGCATCATTTACGACGACGACCTGCGCGATCATG
>CAZIWQ010000532.1:0-5335 GCA_964542355.1 uncultured Armatimonadia bacterium | reverse complement strand
GTCGGCCCGCCGCGCCCGGGGCTAACCTCCGCCACCCCCGTTGGGGGTAGTGCGGCTACGGCGGCGCGGGCCGTCCTCAACAGCCGCCCGACAGGAGTGTCGGGCGTACCGACCTCCACTTCATGCCTAGTGCGGCCTAGCGCCCGTCGGCGCACATGCCCAGCAGAACCTCCTGCACCATCAGGTCATGCTCGGGCGGGTAGGTCGGCTGCTTGCGGCCCTCGATGCAGGCCGCGAACTCCTGCAGGTCCCCGACGTGGCGCGGGGATGTGACGATCTGCCCGCTCTGCCACCCCGCCCGGTACTCACGCCACGGCGCTTCGAGATGTAGGACGACCTCCGGCGGCTCCAGCGGCTGGATGATCACGGTCCCTTGCGTGCCGTAGACCTCGAAGCTGCGGTTCTGCAGCGCGCCCGACTCCATCGCCGCGCTCTCGATCGTCGCGATCGCGCCGGGGTACTCCAGGATGCCGATGGCATTGTCGGTGTAGCGCTGGGCGCGGTCATGGTGACAGGCCAGATGGGCATGCCACGACGTGGGTCTCCCGAGCAGAACCGCGATCATGTCGACGTAATGGCAGCCGAGCTCGAACAGGACGCCCCCGGGCAGCACTCCGGTCTCCGGCATCAGCACATCGTACGAGGCGCCCTCCCACGAGATGCGTCCGCGCACCGAGAACACGTCCCCGAGGGCCCCCGCGCGGTACAGCCGCTTGGCCAGCTCAAATCCCGCGTTGTAGCGCATGATGTAGCCCAGTTGCACGTGTCGCCCGGCCGCGGCCGCCTGTTGCTGCAGCCGGCGAAGGCCCTCCCGATCGAGACCGGCAGGCTTCTCGAGCAGCACGTGCTTGCCATGCTCGACGGCAAGCGTAGCGAGGGCCACGTTCTCCGCCACCCGGCCATCGACGATGACCCCCTGCACGTCCGGCGCCGTGAGCGCCTCCTGCTGCGAAGCGAACAGATGCAGATCGGGCTGGAACTCCGCCCATTCGGCACAGCGTCGCCGTGCCAGCTCCGCATCGGCGTCATACACCCCGACCAGCGAGACGTCATCGACCATCGCGGCCGCGCGGGCATTCCCGTGGGAGTGGGAGTGTGTGAGCCCCACCATGATGAGCTTGACGGGCATCGCACCCTCTCCTCTGCGCGTGCTGGGAGGGCAACGGCTCGCCGGCGCGTGCCCGGACGGGCACGCCGTACCCTCCGGCGTGTAGAGTGCGGCGCGAGCGGCGAGGATACCTCCCGCGCCTCGGGGGCCGGCCGGATGTGGCCTTCTTGGCCGGACCCCTCGGGTACGCGCGAACCGCGGTCAGGGCCATCGCGGCCGAGCGGCGGAGGAACACCGGTGCGCTCTCGCGAACAGCCTCTCGCACACACACGTTCGCCGGGAGGCATGCGACAATGGACATGAGCCGAGTCTCGACCTGCACTTACCCGCTGCGCGAATGCGACCTCGACACTACGTTCGACGTCATCGCGCAGGCGGGGTTCACGAAGCTCGATCTGTGGGGCCGCAAGCCTCACTTCTCGGTGCTGGCGGAGGAGGTCCGGCCGGAGGACATCGAGGCGGCCGCCCGCAAGTACGGCCTGCGCATCGCCAACCTCGGCACATACCCCGGTGCCGATTTTGCCGCCCCCGAGGCGGAGACCCGACAGCGGGCGATGGAGGAGATGATCGCCACGATCGACCTGGCGGTCCGGTTCGGGGCGCGGTCGATCCGCATCATGCCGGGCAAATCCGATGATCCGGCCGGCATTCCCGCCCTCGTGGAACCGTTCCGACGGTCCGCCGACTACGCGGCGCGGCGTGGCATCTACCTGGGGATGGAGAACCATGGCGGCAGCCTGGCCGGCAACCCCGCGACCGCGGCCGAGCTGTGCCAGGCCGTCGGGAGCCCTCACTTCGGCGTCCTCTACGAGCCGTGCAACCTCATGCACGCACATGTCGACTACCAGGCGGCCTTCGCCGCCTTCAGCCCCTGGATTGTGCATACCCACTTCAAGGATGGCGCGTGGGTCGGAGAGCGCTTCGATCGCCGCCACCTCGGCGAGGGTGACATCGACTTCCCGTGGGTCATCCAGGCGTTAGCGAGCATCGGCTATGAGGGCGACTTCGCGCTCGAGTACGAGATCTGTGATATTGAGCCGATCGCAACCGGCCTGCCGAAGTGGCTCGCGTATGCGAAGACGTTGTGATCGGGTCGCCCTGAGGGTGCTGTTTCTTGGCTCCCCTGATCGCCACGGCGCGCGCCGCTCGTCTCGCTTGATGTCATCCTGAGGAGCGCTTGCGGCTTCACAGAAGCCGCAGCGACGAAGGATCACATTCCGCCAGCAAGCGCCTTCGACTGATGCTGGTCCTTCGCCCGAAGACCGCGCCGCGGTCCAGAAGACCGCATAGCGGTCTGGGCTTAGGATGACAGTCGCGCCGAACGGCGCAGAGAGCAGCGGCGACCGCCGCGTGCCCATCCATGTCCCGGAGGTCCGTTCCATGCGCGCTTGCCCAGTCGTCCTCGCACTCCTGGTGGCCGGCATGGCGTCGGCCGCCGAAGTCCTCACGATCGACGGCTTCGAGTACCCGGATGCCGCCGCGGCCCGCCAGGCGTGGGTGGCGGCCGAGGGGTCGGACCCCGCCGACCTGTACCCCCACGCGGCGGCCGACGGGAAGACGGCGCTCAAGCTGCCGTGCCCCTTCGACCGCGACCTGCACAACAGCCGCACCGTGTACGACCGCACGGTGCAGCTCAACCTGGTGCGCTATGGCGCGATCGCGTTTGACTTCTATGTCGATGATCCGGCCCCCGTCAACCGGGGCACGATCTACTTCCATACCCCGGGCGGATGGTATGGGGCCGGCTTCGCCACCGACAAGGGCTGGCACCGCATCGTCATCGGCAAGGGGGCCTTCGGCGAGGAAGACAAGCCGGTCGGCTGGGACAAGGTCGACACGATCCGGATCTGCGCCTGGCGCGGCCGGCGCCAGAACACCTTCTGCGCGGTGGACAACCTGCAGGCCAGCAGCGAAGACATCGTCCTGGTGAGCACCGGGGGCGCGGGCCCGGAGGCCAAGACCTCGCGCGACACCGCCGAACGCATCGGGCAATGGCTCGCCGGCGTCGGGGTGCCGCACGGCATCGTGCTCGACAGCGACGTCGCGGCCGGGGCGTTGGAGGGGCGCCGCATCGCCGTCTTCGCCTATAGCCCCAACATGAGCGACGCGGTCGCCGAGGCGGCCAAGCAGTTCGTCGCGCGGGGAGGCAAGCTCGTCGCGTTCTATACCAGCCGCGCCGACCTGGCCGCGCTGCTCGGCGTTGGTCAGGCGAAGTACAAGCCCCGCGCGGTCGACGGCGAGTTTGCCGATGTCGTGTTTGAGGCCGGGGCGCTGCCGGGCCTGCCGGCCGCCATGCGCCAGGGGTCGTGGAACATCACGGGCTTCGTCCCCGTCGGCGAGGACACGCGCGTCGTCGGCTACTGGCGCGACAAGGCCGGCAAGCGGGGAGGTCCGGCCGTCGTTGTGAACCCCAATGGTGCCTACATGGGCCACATCCTGACTGCCGACGATGAGCCGGCGAAACAGGCCTTCGTGCTGGCGCTGTTGGGTCACCTGGCGCCCTCGGTGTGGAAGGCGGCGGCCGACAACGCCCTGAGCGGGGCCACGCGCATCGGCCCGTTCACCGACCAGGCGGCGCTGGAGTCCTACCTCAAGCTCAAGGTTGCGGCCGCAGTCTCCGGCGAGCAGATCCAGGCGCAGCTTGCCACCGCGGCCCGGGCACAGGAACAGGCTCGCGCCAGTCTGCGCGAGCAGCGCTACCCGGAGGTCATTGCTCACGCACAGGCCACGCGGGCCGCGCTCGCCGACGCCTACGCGCTCGCCCACCGCGCCCGTGACGGGGAGTTCCGGGCCGTCTGGAACCACTCCGGAACCGGCGACTGTGGCACGTGGGAGCAGGCGATGCAGCACCTGGCCGCGGCGCACTTCAACGCCGTCGTCCCCAACATGTGGTGGGGGGGCGTCGCTCACTACGACAGCAAGCTCCTGCCCCACTCGAAGACCTTCACCGACAAGGGCGACCAGATCGCGCAGTGTGTGGCGGCCGGGCGCAAGTATGGTATCGAGGTCCATCCCTGGAAGGTCAACTGGAACCTCTCGAACGCGCCGAAAGAGTTCGTGGCACGGATGCGGGCCGAGGGTCGGCTGCAGGCCAACAGCAAGGGCGAAGAGCTGGCCTGGCTGTGCCCGTCACACCCTGACAACCTCAAGCTCGAAGTGGATACCATGCTCGAGGTCGTCCGCAACTACGACGTGGACGGCGTGCACTTTGACTACATCCGCTATCCCCATGGGGATAGCTGCTACTGTGCGGGCTGCCGCAAGCGGTTCGAGGCGTCCAGCGGGAAGCCGGTCGCCAACTGGCCGGGCGACTGCACCCGGGGGGCGCGCACCGACGAGTACCGCGACTGGCGCTGCCGTCAGATCAGCAACGTGGTCCAGGCGACCTCCGAGCAGGCCCACAAGCTCAAGCCCTCCATCAAGATCTCCGCCGCGGTGTTCAGCTCATACCCCGCATGTAGGCGCGATGTCGGCCAGGACTGGGTGCTGTGGTGCAAGCAGGGATGGCTCGACTTCGTGTGCCCGATGGACTACACCGAGAGCGACAACGCCTTCGTCAACCTCGTCTCGGCGCAGGTTGGGTACGTTGGCGGGGCGGTACCGGTCTACAGTGGCATCGGGGTCTGGCGGATCACGACCGACCAGGCGATCGGGCAGATGGAGCTCTCCCGCGCCGCGGGGGCCGATGGCTGTATCCTGTTCAACATGGGCACTGAGCTGGCCGAGCAGGCCCTGCCCCAGTTCGGTCGCGCCATCACCGCCACCCCGGCGCTGCTACCTCACAGCGCGCCTGTGATCCGCTTCAGGACCGCCCTCGACAACGACGCGCCGGTGGTGGAGGCCCCGGGCGAGGCCCTCGAGGTTGAGGTGACGACAGTCGCTACCGGCGCGCAGCGCCGGCCGGTGACCGCGGTCAGCGGGACGGTTGAGCTCCAGGACATGGATGGCAAGGCGCTTGCCGGCCTCGGGCCGATGCCGCCGGTGGGGGAGAGCGCGAAGCTGAAGGTGGCGAAGCGGCCGGGGAGGTGGCGGCTGGCGGTGGTGGGCGAGCTCAAGTTCGCCGAGGGGGCCCCGCAGCGCTTCATCGTCCGCAGCCGGCCATACCACTTCGGCGGGTGACGGCGCTACGCCGTCGTTGCCGTCCGCCGTTCCTGCCGTTCGTCGTCGCCGTCTGTAGAATCCCTAAGCCCCGTCAAGGCCTTTGTTGTTGGCTACCTGCCGACGTTG
>CAZIWQ010000531.1:0-5342 GCA_964542355.1 uncultured Armatimonadia bacterium | reverse complement strand
GGGGATCATTCCGCGTGGGGAAGGATGGCCTGATCTGGGGTCTGACGAACAACGCCATCTTCACCCTCGACCCGAAGACGTACGAGTACCGGCTGGTGGCGCGCTCCGACAAGCCGATCACGGCCGGCCTGGCGATGACGGACGATGCGATCTACTTCGCCAGCAATGCCACGCTGTGGCGGTACCGGCTGTAGTTGCCCTCGGTGCGGGGCACGGAGGCCGGGCTTGCCCGGCGGGGGGAAGGGGACCGGCGCGTCCAGCCTCAGAGTCTCGTTCACCTGCCGGACAAGCCGGCAGGCACGATAGGTGGTCGCGCCGCGGATCACCTCACGCTGAACACCACATAGCCGTAGTTGCCCGCTACTGATACCACGACCCCCGTCGCGGGGACGGCCTCTGCGGTGTGCAGGGTCAGCGAGGGCGTCTTCTCGACCACCGTGATGGCCTTGCCGGTCAGCGTCGGGGGGAGCGCGAGCACCTCGTGGTCCACCGTCTTGTGGAAGTCGGCGTACACGACCGTCTCCCCGTCTTCCTCCTCATGCCAGTAGCAGCAGGTAGCATTCCTCTGGGCGGGCGGGTAGAAGTAGTGGCGATAGCCGAGGCAGTCGAACTTCGTGCCCGCGCGCACCGGGTTGCCCAGCCTGGTGTCCAGGACCGTCGGGTACGTCTTCGCCGAGGTGTAGAACCATACCGCCTGGCTGGCCGTCTGCGCGCGCCGGGCAGGGACGCTGAGGCCGTGGAGCAGGGAGTAGCCGAGGGCAAAGCCGACCTCGTGAACGGTCTGGTCGCCGTCCTTGCGACCGAGGAACTGGATGAAGCGGTCGGGGAGGTTCTGCGGGTCCTCGATGTTCTTCCTGTCAACCGAGAAGATGATCGAGCTGACGGGTGCCGTGCGGTAGTCCTGCAAGCCACGGAAGTCGTAGCTGAGATTGTCCTGGGCGAAGGGCAGCGTCTTGGGGACGTAGTAGTCGTGGGTGGCGTAGTTGCCGCCCTGGGTGAGCCTGGCCGTCATGATAAAGAACATGAACCCGAGGTTGAAGTCCTGCAGTGCCTGCGACTGGTGGCGGATGGTATTCGCGCCATTGGGGTAGAAGCGGTAGGTGATGTGGTTGTTGATGACGGCGGCGAGGTGGTCGGCGATAAAGCTGCGCTCCACGCCGGGGTGGTCCATCAGGTCCTCCACGACCGCGCCCGGGTTGATGATGTCATAGTCCTCGATCAGGTCGAGGTAGTCGCCGGTGGCGGGCTGGCCGTCCACCAGCGGCGTCGTACCGTTCAGCAGATAGTCCTGCTGCCTGATGCGGCAGGCCGGCCTCAACTGCACCATGGCGTGCTTGGCGATGCTCAGGGTGACATCGCGCCCCACGGCCTTGAGGCTGGTGCCGGTGATGGTGGTCGTGAACTTCCAGAGGGGGCCCTGGCCCCGGTTCGTGGACATCACCCACAGGCGGCTGGCATCGGGAATCTCCATGATGACGAACCTGACGCCGGCACCGTCCTCCCACAGGGTGCCCAGGTCGGCGGCGGTACGGCCGTGGTCCGGGCAGGTCAGCTCGCGGGCGTCGGAGCAGCCGTGGTTCCCGCCGATGGAAGTGCCGTTGAGGTTCCAGGGGACGGCATCGTCGCCGTTGGCATGGATCAGCCGGCCGCCGGAGACCTCCGCGAGGCTCATGCCCGCAGCGACCGGGATGAGGAAGGCGCTGCTATAGTTGAACTGACGATTCGTCCCCTTGCCAACGCGCACGATCAGGTCGTTGGTCGGCGAGAAGGGGGTGCGGACATAGACCATATCGCCCTGTTTGAGGACGCGTACGCAGGGCCGGGCGGCGGGCCCATCCGCAGCCGCGATGGCGCCCGAGCCGGCCAGCGTCGCCAGGCAGGCCGCACCCACCAGTTCGGTGAGAAACACTCGCATGCTTGCTCTGTCCTCTCATCGGCGGGCGGCAATGCCGGACTACTCCGGGTTCACGATCTTGTACTGCCGCCCGTTCGTCCGCGGGTCGGTGTTGTCTGAGCTGGAGAACTGGATCGAGTGGGCGCCCCAGTGGCTCCACCGCCCCATCCCCTTCTCCATCGTGTCGATGTGGCCGTTGTGAGCCGGGCCCAGCAACTTGCCGTCCTCGTACAGCAATAGCTTCGTGCGCCCGGCCCGATCGTCAGGTGCGCCGTGCGTCATCTCGTACCCGAAGAGATGGCTGTCCTGCCCCTTCCACTTCCACGGAGCCGCGATCTTCTTGGGGTCGAAGATCTCCTCGAACGGTGGCGCGGGGGTATTGACCCGCGCGACCTTCGCGTAGCCCGCCTCATCCAGCCCCGCCTTGGAGAGTGCCGCCAGCATGTAGGGCATGGCGTTGAAGCCACTCAGCTCGAGGCTGTAGACGTTGTTGACGCCCCACTTGCCGATGGCGATCCCGGGGAGCTCTGCGAACGGCAGCGCGCGCAACTGGGCCAGGAAGTCCGGCGGGACCTGTTCCTTGAGCGGGATGCGAACCCGCTGCAGCAGCGCCGCGAGGGCCTCGACATGCTTCTGCTCGCCGCTGACGTCACAGGCCAGCGCCATCAGGAGGAGCGGCAGGTACCCGCCGGCATCCTCCCACGCACTCATGTAGGTGTCGCGGTTGGCGTCCATCGTCTTGACGACCGCCTCCCGCAGCTTCTGTGTCTCGGCCGGGGGCAGAGCGCTCAGGTAGTACATGAAGCCGGTGGAGGTGTTCAGCACCATGCGGAAGTGCCCGGTTGTCGTGAACTGCCACTTGGGCGAGGCGGGGCGGGCCAACTCCTCGGCCATGGTCTTCTCCGCCGCAGCCTTGTACTTCGGATCACCGCTGATCTCCCAGAAGCGGATCAGGCCGCCCGGCCGGTCCTCGTCTTCCCCCTCGAACGGGTCGATGTGATAACCCGCCGTCTCGCGAGCGACATCGAGGGCCCGCTCGTTGCCGGTCAACAGGTAGTAGTCGATGATCCCGTGGGTGGCCGTGCCATACCCCCGCGTGCCGTTGCCCCAGTGCTGCTGGTCATGGCGATGGCCGCCGCCCACGAAGCGTGGCTCCGCAGCGCAGTAGTGGCAGGTATCCACATCCATCGAGTGCCGGGCCATGTTGGTGGCAGTGCGGAAGGTCTCGTAGTCACCACTACGCAGGGCCTGCACGAACAGGGCGTTGGTCAGCCCGCCGTCATCATTGAGCCAACCCACATAGCCCCGGCTGCACCACCCCTTCGGCTGGACATAGCCGTAGTGACTCGGCGTGTTGTAGCCATGGAAGAGCGTACAACCGTAGTCGACCATGCCGTCCCAGTGGAACTGTTGCTGGTTGCGCTGGATCCACGCCACGCCGACGTCCTGGAAGGCCTCCAGGTGCGGGAAGCGTGCGTGGTCGGACGCCGCCAGCGGCCCGAAGGCCTGCGTCTGGGCAAGGTACTGCGGGTCGCACTGCAGGAGCAGAGGGTTGTCGAGCACGGCGGATAGGTCGGGGGCCGCGTTCTCCGCCGGCGGGCCAAAGCGCAGGGCAATCTCGTGCGTGACCCCCACCCCTTCCCCACCGTAGGGCCACAGGCTCAGGTCGTAGTGATACGTGTTCTCGACCTCATCATAGCGGCGGCGTAGATCGAGGACCTTGTTCCCGAGCTCAGGCCACAGATAGACCGTGGCGGCGTCGCGCTGGACGCGCAGCTCCTTGGGGTGCATCTGCCAGAAGTCGCGCACGGCCAGTTGCAGCGCGCCGCGCTGGTCGGCCACGCAGGCCCAGCCGCGGGGTTCCTTGCCGGTCGCGACCTGCTTGCCGTCCTGCACGAGCGCGTACGTGACGGTCTTGTCCTGGTCGTAGGGTGCCATGTGGTAGACCTTCTCGGGGCCGGTCGCATAGAGGCTGACGGAGGCGGGGCCGGCGAGCGTGCCGTCATGCTTGCTCTCGCCGCCGAGCGACCAGGTGGCGTTGCCCTCGGCCGTGCGCGGGAAGCGCAGAGTCATCGCCCGCAGGAAGTCCTCCTTAGGCTTGCCGGCGTAGATGAAGGTCGGGCACAGCAGCAGGTCGGGCTTGCCCGCGAAGGCGTGGGCGCGGATCACGTACTGGATCAGCTTCCGGCCCCCGTCATTGGTCAGCCACCCGCTGAGCTTGACGACGGCTCGCAGGTCGCCGGCACTCTCGATCGCTACCTGGTAGTCGGCGTCGGCCTTCGCTGTGAAGCGCTCGCGCGGACCGCCCGCGGCGTCGCGCAACCAGTTCTCTTCGTTGGGGGGGCCGGGGGGCGTGTGCTCGACCTCGCAGGCGAACTCGGCCGGGCCGGAGCTGACCTGCGTCGCTCCCTCGCCGTCCTGGTTGGCGCTGAGCCACACCGCCGAGGGGCAACCGAACTGCTTGCGCTCGAACACAAAGCGTGCGGCGCCGGTGCTCACGATGACGCGGTCCGCCTGCTCCTCGACCTTGACGACGGAGGTCGGGGCGGCGCTCCCCCCGCCACCGGTCACGAGCCGCAGCTTCGTCGCCTGGTCGGGTGCGAGACTCACCTGCGTGTCCACGAGCAGGAACTTGATGCTGCCATCATACCAGTGAGAGAGCGGGCGGACGGCGCAGGGCAGGGGCTTGTCCTGCTCATCCAGGAGCTGCGCCTGCGGTGCGGTCAGCTCACCCCGGGCGAACGGGACGCCGCCGCGCACCGGCTGGGCGGTGAGCGCCACGCCCGAGTGATTGCGCACGGTGAGAGACACTTCCCGCGCCAGGGCGGGCAAGCAGAGCATGATACAGGGCAACGCGAAGAGCAGAGTCTTCATGGCGGGCTCCTGTTGTGCCGGGATTGCCGTTACCGTCGTGAAGGTTCGCTGCCACGCCCACAGGCGCCTGCCGGTGAGGCCGGGACGGGGAAGGCAGAAGCCAGAAGGCAGAATTCAGGAGAACGGCAATGGCCAACGGCAACGAGCGGGACGCTCGCGGTCCCAGGAACGGCTCGCAACATGGGAGTGCCGACAGGCCAACACCCCCGCCGTTCACGACACCTCACCCCCCGGCCCCCTCTCCGTTCCGGAGGAGGGGGTGTCTGGGGGTGGGTGCCGTGTGTCGCTTACAAGTGGCCTGTGGGCACACCGACACGATGAGGCTTGCCGGATGCCGTTCGCTGCCGTCGTTCTCCCCTCTCCGGAACGGAGAGGGGCGGGGGTGAGGCGGACATGCCGTTCGCCAGACGGTGGCAGGCCACGCTGGCACCAGCGGCGAACTCCGAGGTCACCCGGGTGGTAGCTCGCCCCGTGAAAGCACGACACCCGGTTGGCACGAACAGCCCGGGCCGGAAGCACTGGAGCTCTGTCACCCAATGAAGCCAGCAGCGCTCATCCTGAAAGCGAGTCTGAT
>CAZIWQ010000530.1:1392-5358 GCA_964542355.1 uncultured Armatimonadia bacterium | reverse complement strand
CGTCTGGCGTCGCCAAATGCCGATTGCCAAGTGCCCAATGCCGGCCGTTCCTGCCGTTCCCAAATGCCGATTGCCAAGTGCCCAATGCCGGCCGTTCCCGCCGTTCCCCAATGCCGATTGCCAAGTGCCCAATGCCGGCCGTTCCTGCCGTTCCTGCCGTTGCCCCCTATTCCCTCACCGCCACCAGCCACTGCAGCCAGGCGCTTGTCACGGGCTGCCCGCCATGGCGCAGCATGCCAACTGTCACGCTCTCCCGCTTCACCGCCGTCGGGCCGCAGACCACCGGCACCGACGACTGCTGCGCCGACATCACCGCAGAGCCCTTGTCGGAGCCCGGCACCCCACAGGGCAACGTGAACCCATTCGCCACGCGCTCGACCCCGCCCCGGAAGCTTGCCTGCTTGCCGTCAGGCAGCGTCACCGTCAGCGCGGCGGGCACCGCAATCCACTGCACCCACGCCCCGCTCACAGCATGCCCCGCCAGGTCGCAGGCCCTGAGGGTGAAGCCGTCGCGCCGATTGTCCACGGCCGCGGCAAGCAGCGCCTTTCCGCCCTGCTGCGCGTTGCAGACGATCACCGGTGGCGCCGCGAATGGCACGCGGAACCTCACGTTGGCGCCGCTCGGCAGTTGCGCGCACGCGCCCTGCACCTCGCCCCCCGGGTCGGTGGGGAGGAAGGCGAGGTACTGCACCCGCGCCTGCTTGACCGGCCGGCCCGCATGGTCGAGCAGGCTGAGCCGGCAGCCCTTGCGGGTGTTGTCGACGGCACAGGCCGCGAGCGGAGCGCCCGACCTCGCCGCCGACACGATGATCACCGGCGGCACCGGGAACTGGCGCGGGAACGTGAGCGACTTGCCATCCGAGGTCGCTAACGATCGGGCCAGGAGGTTGCAGGCCACCGTGCCCTCAGCCGGCGACTGATGCACTACGCTGTGGGCCGGCGACAGTGTCGTCCCGCCATCGTCGCGCTTGACCTCCACCGCCAACTCATAGACACCGGGCGCCAGGCTCAGGGTCCATGTCGGAGTGGCAGCGGACGCGCCCCAGCTCAGGGTCGTCCAGTTTGCGGTGCCGTGCGGGCGATGCAGCAGCCGCGCCTCGGCCGCCGCCGTCAGTAGCCCCCGCACAGACAGCCGGCCGTCGGCGGCAGAGGTTGCTGTCAGGAACTGCAGGCGCGGCCAGTCCCCCGAGCGGCTGCCCGAGTCGTAGTAGCCGGGCACCTTCACCATCCACGTCGTGACTCCGCGATCCGACTGCGTCGGCCCCGCGTTGCGCAGGTATGTCGTGCCGGCCGCCGCCTGTGCGCGGCCGGAGAGGAAGAAGAAGTACGTCTTGGCTGGCGTGAGGCCGCTGACGGTGACATCGTGGTCGGTCACAAGTGCTGCGGTCTCGAGGCTGCCGGCCTGCGCCAGGCTGATCGGCGGGCTGAGGGAGGTATCGCTCCACTGCACGCGTGTGCTGGTGGCGACACTGGAGCTCCAGCGGATCCGCACCTGCCCCGGAGTAGCCTCAAACGCCGGGACCGAATAGGTCAGCGGCGCGGTGCCGCCATCCAGGACGATGTCATTCGTGCCGGTCAGAGGCGTGACGAGCGGCCACGAGGCCGCCAGCTCATAGCGGGCGGTGGCCTGGGCGCCGTCACTCGTGCGCGCCGCGGTCAGCGTCAGATAGTACGGCGTGCCCGCGGAGGCACCGGTATACGCGATCGTGTGATCCGTGGTCCCGCCGGCATCCGTGATGTCCCCGTACTGGCTCTGCGCCGGGGGCCCCACGAAGCTCGGGGGCAGGGTCGTCCAGTGCAGCTTGCCTGTGGCGGCAACGTCGGTGGTGAAGTGCGCGGTGATCTGCGAGGGCTTAGCCGTCACGCGCACTCCGGAGAAGGCCACCGTGCCCGGATCCGAGGAGTCGCCGGGGGGCAACGCCTGTCCGACGGCGATCCGGCAGATGTCATAGGAGACGCCCCCCTGGGCGTCGTTGAATAGACTCGCATTGGGTGCAGTGGCTGGCACGGTGGGGTCAACCGTCAGCAGGACGTCGTAGAGGCCGCTCGAGGGGAAACTGTGGCTGGCCGTCGTACCACTGGCGGTGGTGCCGTCGCCGAAGTCCCACGTGTAGGTGACGGCGGTCGCGTTCTCGGGGGGGAGGCTCGTGTCGGCGGAGAAGGCCACCGCCTGGTTCGCGGCGACCGACCGCCACCGGCCCGCCTCGGCGACATTGCGGGTGAAGGCCGGCTGGAGCGTCAGCAGCGCCTGCACCTGCGTGGTCTCATCGCTCGCCGCGCCCGTGGCCGCGGCGGTGACGATCACCTGCAGCTTGTCGAAGTGGCTGACGCCGAGGTCCATCGCCCGGATAATCGCCTGGCCGGACCACGCGAGCCCGAGCCCTTTGGTTCCGTTCGCGCTGAACTGGGTGGACACCGTGGCCCCCGCCTCCGAGGTGCTCGACCAGCTTGCCGCACCGTCGCGCTGTGTCAGGAAGCTCCAGGGCGAGATCCAACTGCCGTCCTTCACTCCGGCGACCTCGATGCGCCGCCAGCCGTCCGCCGCCGCCGCCCCCGCCTCGTGGAGCAGCAGGGAGAAGCGGCCGCTGAACTGCGAGGTCGGCGTCGCGCCCGCCGTGCACGTAGGCTCGATGCTGAACTGGAAGGGGATCGCCGCGGTCGTGAACGGCTCGTTGAAGGTGATCGTCTTGGTGCGTGTGTCGGTTACCCCCGCGGTCACCGTCAGGGCGTCGGTGCGCAGTCCCACGCTCCCCATACTGTTGCGCTTCGGGGCAACGGAGGCCGTGCAGCCGCTGGGGACGGTGTAGTTGGGGACCTCCCGGCGGGCGATGATGCGCCGGCCGAGCGCAGGGTCGTCGACACTGTAGTAGTCGTCCTGCGTCGGCGTACGCGAGGCGCGGTAGAGACGGGCCTGCTCCTCGAGCCACATCACATGGTGATCGTAGGCGATCTTGAGCAGGTACTCGCACGCCAGGAGGGCGCCGAAGCAGGCGGCCCCCCCGGCCCCCATCCGCGCCCCACAACTGCGTGTGCGCTGCTCGCCCCCCTCGTCCTCCTCGAAGTAGTACAGGCCGCCGAGGTCGTCAAACAGCGCCCACCCATCAAAGCCGTCCATCTCCGCCGCCGCCGACAGCACTACCCACCGTTTGAGCGGGTCGAGATACCAGTTGCCCGGCAGGTCGCTGGCATTCATCGTCCCCGCCCATGCACAGCGGTCGTAGTAGTAGTCGGCGTTGGTGTAGGAGCCGGTCACGAGCTGCGGGTTGGGGACGGGCGAGCCATTGAGCTGGTAGTAGAGGGTGGCCCCGTAGCGGCGCCAAATCGCCGACGGCCCTGACCCCAGGACGAACACGGTCCCGTCCGTCCACGGGGACGTAGTGCTAGTGTGGTTCTTCCACGCCATCGCGCTATTCCAATAGTTGTAGTGCCCGATCAATGAGGGGTGATGGAGCATCGTGAGTGTCGCGGGATTGCTGGCACACAATGGCCGCCACTCCCAGTCGGTGGCGGCGAAGCCATCCGGCACCGGTGTTGCCGGCGGTGCGTTGTCGTAGTAGGCGACGCCGTAGCCCACCCGTGTCGACGGGGCGGCGATCGCGGGCCCGATCACCGTGGCGACACCCACGAGAGCAAGCATCCATACCCCGACCTGACTGCGGCGATCGGCCGGCATCCTGATCACTCCAGTAGCTGTGGCTGGCATGCCCCCTGCCAGTGTTCGCCGAGCCTACGCGCGTCTCCTACCGGTGCGCGCCGCCGGACGACAGGTGCGGAGGTAGCCGGTGCGGAACATGAGTGAACCGGATGGCCCTGATGCCAGACGCTGTCGTTCGCCGCCGTGCCGTTCCCGGGGACCGCGACCGTCCCGGTCGCGCCGTTGCCGTGTGCCGTTGTAGGGTTCTTAAGCCCCGCCAAGGCCTTTGTTGCTGGCCACCTGCCGACGTTGGCGTGCGCCGTACCGGCCTC
>CAZIWQ010000530.1:0-1382 GCA_964542355.1 uncultured Armatimonadia bacterium | reverse complement strand
GGGGGTGTCAGCAGGTGCGTAGCGGGACGCGTGGGACGTTGCCGTCAGACGTTGTCGTTCCCCCGCGGACGCTCCAGGCGCTGCGCGCCTGCGTCCGCCAAGCCTCTCCATCCCGGAGAGGGGACGGGCGTCAAACGGACACGTCGCCTGCCGTCCGGAGGGGGCGTCCCACATGCGCGGGATGGCGCCGCCGTCGTTCGCAGTTGCCGAATGCCGCATGCCCCGTGCCACATGCCGCCGTTGTGCGCCCTCGGCCTGCAGGACGCGATCACACTACGCTCAGGAGACAAGCCGATGGCCTTCCTTATGCCGCTGCTCGTTGTCGTTGTGACCGGGCTGGCCCCGGGGGCCGGCGATGCCGCGCCGATCGGGCCGGAGCAGGCGGTGTGGCTCGCCCCGCGTGGCACCGACCAGATCCGTCTCGAAGGCCGGCTGGCAGGCCCTGCCGCGGCCGGCCCCGCGGTGGCCGGGGTCGTGTTGTGCCACCCCGACCCGCGCTACGGTGGCAGCTTTGGCAGCAACGTCGTCGTTGCCCTCCAGCGAGCCTTCGCCGCCGCCGGCTATGCCACACTGCGCTTCAACCTGCGGGGGGTCGGGGAGTCGACCGGCAGCTTCGATGGGGGAGCGGGGGAGGTTGCTGACTGCCTGGGAGCGCTCGACTTCCTGCGGGCACAGCCCGGTGTCGACGCGCGCCGCGTCTCTCTCGTCGGCTACTCCTTCGGGTCATGGGTGGGTCTGCAGGCCTGCGTCAGGGATGGGAAGGTCCGCGCATGTGCCTGCGTGGGGTTCCCCGTCCCGGCGACCGAGGACACCACCCGCCACCCCTACTTCCGCCGCATCCGCTTCCCGGTGCTGTTCGTCACCGGCACCGAGGACACCATCAGCAGCCTGGACACGATCCGGCGTCTCGTGGCGCTGGCCGAGGTGGGCAACCGGTGCAGTGTGCAGGCGCTGGCGGGGGGCGACCACTTCTTCGGTGCGGCGGCCGCCCTCGAGTCGGCGGTGCAGGCGGTGGTGAAGTTCATCGACCAGTCGTCTACCACCGGAGCGCGGAAGCCGGCAGGGGGCAGCGCCCCTCGCGGGCGCGGCCTGCCGTGCCCGATGCTGTGACGCGCGCCGCCGTCATCCGTTCGTGGGGCGCGGGTTCATCCCGCGCCAGGGGACGGCGGGAAGAACAGGATGGACAGGATGGTACGGCGGACAGGATGACGGCGGGGAAGGGGTTGTCGGCGGGTCCTGCAGGGCGGGTCGCGGCGGTGTTGCCGTGGTAGGAGCGCTCCCCCGAGCGCGACCGCACGGCGGAAGGCAGAGGTAACACCGAACGGCTACGGCACGCGAGCAGCGTGGGAGGAGGGGTCCGGATGCCGTGCGCGTGGCGATCG
>CAZIWQ010000529.1:0-5361 GCA_964542355.1 uncultured Armatimonadia bacterium | reverse complement strand
TTGCCCAGCCCATGAACCGCGAGCGCCGGGTGACAGGGGCACAGCATGGCTTGCTTCGCCGGCCGCGGGGACGGTCGGTGAGGGGAGCACGGTTGCGTCACCGGGACGCCGCCAGCAGCGGGACCGGACATTGCCTTCCTGGCCTCGGACGCGAAGGACCGGACCGCGGCCGGCGCGGAGAGCCACTACGACAGGACGGGTGATCTCTGCGCTGACCTTCTCACGACCGCGATCACGAGCGAAGAGCGTGCCTTCGCCTGGGATCCTGTCCGAGTAATCAGACCGCCGCCAAACCCCGTTTGTCGGGCTTGCTCGGCCGGGCTCCCAGGGACGGGGGTAACCAAGAGCAGTCCCGGCCTACCGATCCTTGCGCCACGAGAACTCCCCGCGCACCGTGACCTTCTGCCCCGGCTGGATGGTGTAGATCACGAACCAGTCGCCCACCTTGACCCCTCTTGCCTTCAGGTCCACCGCGTCAGCCAGTTCCAGGCTGACGCGGTCCGAAGCGGTCTTGCGAATCGTATAGGTCTGGCCCAACTCCGGGAACCAGGCCTGAGCGCCCCAGAGCCAGGGTGTGTTGATGCCGGCGATGAGGGGCCGGTTCGTCTTGAGCCGATCCGGATGGTCGGGGTCAATCCATCCGACTGAGTGCCAGCCCCACGCGAAGGGCCCATGGTTCGCCAGGTCCACACGCAGGAGACCCTCCGGCAGTGCAGTCACCTTCTCGATGGTGTACACCTCATGGTTCGCGGCCCGCAGCGGGGTGAGTGTCTCGATGGCGATGGACTTCGCGGCCAGGCCCGTGCCGACCGGCCAACGCTCTTGGGGACGTACGATCAGGGCGCTCTCCTGTCGCGTGCCGGTCAGGTCGCCGATGACATCCACCAGTGTGCCTTGCAGATCACCGGGGATCGTGGCGGAGAACCGGCCGCACTTGAGGGTGGTGCCGCGCACGAAGTGCGCTTCCACTACCTCACCCGCGGCATCCCTTCTGAGCAGCGCATACCCGGCGTCGGTTTCCAGGCCGCCCTCAAAGCGGGCCGGGCCCGGTTGCGGCTGGAAGATGACGCTGTCGCTAACTCCGCCGGCCAGGTTCACCTGCAGCCCCACGCTTCCCTCCGGAACCCCTCCCGCCTGGGCCGGCAAGAGGCGCGTCACCCCCTTGATCGCCGAGGTCTCGCCTTCGCGGTACCCCTCCAGGAGGCTGACGAAAGTGCTGTTGAGCGTCTCGCCCTGCTTCCCTTCCGTTAGCTTGCGGGTCTGGATGAGATAGTCGAAGGCATCGCGGAAGCCGACCACTCCCTCGATGCGTCGGCCTCCGGAGAGGGGTTGCTCGATGTACGGCGCCCAGGGCCCCCTGGCGCTGATCAGGGCGGTGTCCGACTGCTCCTGCATCCCGATCAGGCGCAGGCGCACCCGACCCACGTCCTCGGGCACCGTCCGCGACTGTCGCCTGGTGGCCGGATCGAACGGCCCGTAGGTCGCCCAATCCGTCTTCCACGTTAGCGACCAGGTGCCGGAGGCAGGTTGGAGGGGCTGCACATGGGTGAACTGCTCGAAGGGACGGTAGACGTCCTGGTAGTTGGGTAGCTTCTCAAGCTCTCTGTTGCCACAGAGGTACCGCGCCAGGCTGCTCTCCTGCGAGGCTGGCGGCGGCAGTTGCGCCTCGGCCCGGTCGCCCCAGGCGTGCTGAAAGAGCGCGTGGCGCTGGCCACCCCGGAGCTTGACCACATCCACCACATAGGGTCGGCCGCCCGGCCCTTCGACCGCCAGCAGCGCCCGGCGGAACTCCTCCACCTTGACTCCCCTCCGCTCGAAGGAACAGAGGTCCCGCGCGTCGAGTACCTGGAAGCTCGCCCCCAACTCGCCCACGGCTTCTCCGCCCTTGTAGGTGATCAGGTCACCCAGGCCCTCGTTGTCGGACCAGCCCAGGCTGGTCCCGACCTCATTCACGGTGACCGCGTTGTGAGTCAGTGCGCAGTGTGACCACTGCCAGGACCAGCCGTTGCCGTCCAACCCGGCCTGACGTATCTCCCTGGGGTAGGGGAGCGCCAGCAGCTCCTGTACGTCCGGTCGTGCCTGGTCCAGGTATGCGCCCATCCAGTACATGGCGTAGCCGCCCGGCAGCATCACCGGCACCCCGTCTACCCAGGTCTCGATCCCCAGCTTGTCCGCACATCCGTGCAGGCTGACCTTGTCATAGCTGAGCAGTGTCTCCATTCGGTGGCCCGCGCCACCCACTCGCAGCAAGCCCATCCCGTACGCAGGCCAGTTCATGCTGGGCAGCTTCTCATTGGCTGCGACCTTGCTGTCGGCCGCGGGGAACGGCTGCCCGGGGGGGAAGTTGTTGTCGCCAAACTGCGGTTGCATCCCTCGGACGGTCCGTAGCTTCTGCCATTCGGTTGCGGCCGGCTCCGCGAAGGGATGCTCGGCAGCGTACTCCGGCACGAACTCCCGCCAGCCGAGGGGAGCCTGCAGGTACGAGTAGTAGCCGCCGAGCATCGCCATGTACCCGGCCGCGCCCTCGCCATTCATCCCGTCGTGGTAGTGGTGGTTGTAGAGGATGCAGTCCATGGCCCCCGCGGCCAGATCAAACAGGAACTTGTCTTGCGCCAGGATCGCCAGAATCAGGGTCTCGGTGTCGCTGGAGAACTGATACTCCGTCGTGAGCGCACTCCCGATGCCGCTCTCCAGCATCAGTGCCACCTCGCGCATCAGCCTGGTCGTGATCTTGCGATCGAGGGCGTCGGGGTCGCCGTACTTCTTCTGTGAGTAGTAGCGGAAGGCCGGGTGGTGCCGCACCCGCGCGAACGGTTCGGCCAGCCGCTGCTCCCGCTCCGTGGTCAGCCAGCCGCGGGCCATCAGCGGGTTCATGCGGTTCCATTCGCCGAGCGGGCACTTGGTGAACACCGCCGGCCGGGGCTGCGCTTCCCATTCGGCCCGGGTCAGCGGCTGACCATCCTTGCCCTTAGCGATCTCATTACGGAAGGACAACGGCAGACCGTAGTACGTGTCGGCAATGTGATCGAGCAGCACAGCCAGCTTGTGCGCGTAAACCGGGTCCGCCGTTTCCTTGAACTTGCGCAGGTAGACCCCCACCAGCCCCTCCTTGCCGTAGAGCCCGGTCTTCCCGACATCGGAGTTGAGCGAGCCGCAGAGGTCGTTCCAGCGCATGTGGTCGAAGAAGGTCTTGAGGAAGAGCTGCCACGTCACCCCCTCCTTGTCGGTGAAGGTGTAGCCGGGCACCTCCGCGATCGTTCCGTCCAGATGCGGGAACTTGGCGGTGCCATTGGGGCGCAGCTTGTAGTCCGGTGGGAAGTCCTGCTCGCGACCGTAGAGGTCCTGCCGGCAGCAGAGCGTGACCGCATGGTAGCGGTTGTTGGGGTCCCATTCCACCATCCTCGGGCCAAAACCCTTGGTATGCCGCTTCCCGCAGAAGGGGCAGTAGTAAATGAGTACCTCTTCCGCCTTCCATGACTCCGGTTGACCCGACACGACCAGCCCAAAGGGGGAGATATGATCGGGGAAGCCGGCGAGAAGCTCGTCATCGGTCGGCGCGGTGGCGGCGTAGCGCCGATAGGCTTCTTCGTCCGCCAATGGCTTGTGATCCCTCTCCCAGCGCACCACCTGGCCACGCGTCCATGCGGCAAAGAGGTCATCCGGGGAGAGCCTCGGCACTTGCCGTCCCGGAATCAGAGCCGCCACCTTTGCGGCCCGGTCCGGGGCGTCCCAGGCAGAAGGCCGTTCCGCCGCGCTGGCGTCACCTCTTCCGCTCAGGATGCCGCCTACCAGGAGGACGGCCAGGCCCAAGCTCAGGCCGCTAACCTGTGCCATCGCTTTTCACTTCCCTCGGGCGCGTCGAAGCGCCGGCCGGCCTCTCACTCACCAGGTCTGCGCCACGAACTGGAAGGCGAACAGCTTGGCCGAGCGCAGGATGAAGCGCAGGCGCAGTGGGCGGCCTGCCAGCGACGTGAGGTCCGGCCCCCCCTGCCACCACACCTCCTGCGCCGTGCCATTGCGGTCGATAGAGACGGCATCCGCCTGGGTGAACCCGGGGAGCGGCACGCCGCTCTCGTCCTGGAGCTCAACCCAGATCTCTCCGAGCCCGTGACACGCGGCATTGAGCTCCAGCCGCGAGCCCGCGAACACCACGGGCGGGGTCACGAACTCGCCACCACGCTGGTCGGCGTCCACGGACACGAAGCCGTCCAGGCGCTGCACAGTCCGGAAGATGCCCTCCCCCACAAACCCCATGCGCTCCCCATCCTCGCGCGTCATGTGGGTCCGCCGGGCGCCGTAGTAGAACTGCCAGAGCTCGTCGCCGCGGTGCAGCATGCCGATACCCATCATCATCAGGCCGCAGTCGAGGTCGCCCTCGGCGCCTGCGCGATCGCGGATCATCCCCGCCGTCAGGTATGGCGTCCGGTAGCGGGTGAAGTGCACGCCATCGCGGCTGACCGCGAGCTGGGTCTCGAACAGGCCGTCGTTGAAGCCGCTGCCACGGTGATCGCGTCCGGCGGAGATGTTCTTTCTGCTATAGCCCCAGCAGCGGTACATGGAGGGGAACGCCAGGTACACATCCCGCGCCGCCGGATAGATGTGCAGGCAGGGGTTGTAGAGGTCGGTCATCGGCGGATCGTCGGCGTCCGGCCCCATGACGATGTCCAGCTCATCGTTGATGTAGGGGAAGTCGTGGCCCTCGGGTTTGACATTGGCCGGGTTGTGGCCGTGCGGCCAGGGCATGGCGTACAGGTCCGTCGTCTCCGTGCGAGCCACGCAGCGCTTGCCGTGATACGGGCCCCCGACCTCCGGGAAGCCGCGCACATAGGCCACGTAGCAGTCACGGGAGGGATCATGCACCATCTGGTTCTGGGTATCGCACAGGAACGGGATCGCGACCTGCGGCAGGTACTCCCAGTCGAGACCATCGTGCGAGCGGCACAGGCGCAACCCGCCCGGCTGGACGGCCTGCGTCGGTGTGCCAGTCGTGGCAGGCTCAGGGCCCGGCTGCCGGGTGAGCTCGTACAGGCCCTTGAGGGGCCACTCGGCGTCGGTGGGATCGACGAACACGCTGTTGATGCTCGTCAGCAGAGCGCCGACGTCAGGCGCGCCCGCGATCCTGCCGGCTACCTCCCAGGCAATGCCATCGGATGAGGCCCACACCGTTGTGGCGCCGCTCAGTCCCTGGTATAGCAGACACCGGCCGCCGTGCTCGACGACGCACGGCGCCGTCGATCCCTCGATGTCGAGTACACCCGCCCTGACCGGCGGGTTCACCGTGAGCGCGACGTTGCGGGCTTCGGTGATGAACCGCTCATCGATGAAGAGCTGCTTGTGCGTGCCAATGTTGTGCATGGTGTG
>CAZIWQ010000528.1:3550-5362 GCA_964542355.1 uncultured Armatimonadia bacterium | reverse complement strand
TACCAGCCGCGACCGGAGGATCGCCGCCACTTCTTCCTGGTCGCCGCCAGCCAGAGCGAGCAGCCGGCGCAGGCGACCTTCGAGGTGCCGGCCCTGGCCGCGGGCAGGTACCCAAGGCTGATGGTGCTGCGTGAGGATCGGGTGATTGAGGTGAAGGACGGCAAGTTCAGCGACGAGTTCGGCGGGCTCGGCTGCCACGTCTACACGACGCTGGAGGTCCTGCCGCACCTGAAGACCCTGACGGAGATCGAGGCCGAGATCACCGCGGCCTATGCCGCTCCGGGCAAGGCCGGGAACATCCTGGCCTCCGGGAAGGTGCGATGGTGTGTCTACGACTGGGGGAAGCCGTTCAAGCGCGACCGCGAGCTGGCGGACGGGCTCCTGGACGCCGCGGGCTGGATGCCCGTCTACGAGGACCGCACCCAGTGCCCCCTCAAGCTCGAGACGCCCGTGACCTTCTCGCGCGTGGAGTTCTACTCCCCCACACTCAAGTCCGCCGAGCTCGACATCATGGTAGATGGGCAGTGGAAGACGATCCATCGCTGGCCGGACCAGTACACCAACCGTTTCACCTGGCGGGGCGAGAAGGTGACCACGGACCAGGTCCGGATCCGACCCCTGAGCAACCGGCAAGGCTATGGCACCTGGGTCTACCCGGAGATCACAGAACTGGGCCTCTACGAGTAGCAGGGTACCCGAACGCCACGGGCCGCAGGAACCGGGAACGGCCCGCCAGGCGGCAGCGTCGTCTCCCTCGACAAGACCCCGCCGACCGAGACGGTCGGCCCACGCGGCTGCGGCTCGTCCCCCGCCGCCGGTAGCTGTGACCTGGGTGCGCACACCATCGGGCGACGGAGATCTCCCCATGACAACCTCGTGTCTGCGCTTCCTGCTCTTCCCGCTGACCGTCTGCATCATTGTGCCCAGCCTCTCCCAGGCCGCGGGCGACGAAGAGCAGGCAGCGCGCGAGCTGGCGGCCCTCACCGCGAAGGTCAGAGGGTTCCAGGCCATCAGTCTGCCTGCGACGGGCACCCTCGCCGTGGCCCCCGAGCAGGCCCTGACCGTGGACCTGCTGCGCGGGCTGCCGCTCGACGACACTCCCCCGGTTCTCGGCGAGCGCCCCACGGCCTACGACCCGCGCATGACCGACGCTTTCCCGGCCGGAGCGGCGCCCTACGTCGCAAAGGACATCGCCCCCTTCCGCTTTCGCTACTTCAACAATGAGTTCAACTACGGGGGCTGGCACAACTTCGCGATGCACGAGTATGCCCTCACCCACGGCTTCAACATCCTCTACCCCTACAACCACAAGCCGGCGGACTGGCCACACGTGCCGGTCGGAACGAAATGGCTCTCCTGGGGTGGGTTCGTTGACTGGCACAAGTGGCTGCCGGCGCACGGGATTGGCGACGGACGTCTCGATCGGCTCATGGACCTGGACGTGACGACGAAGCTTGCCGAGGAACAGGTGTTCCGACCCGGTCTCGGGTGTGACTATATGATGATTGACATGGAGCACGGCCTCCTGCAGCCGGAAGAGCTGCGCAAGCAGGAGTGGTACCCACGGGCAGGAACCGAGGCCGCGCGCGTAGCCTTCGAGCAGAAGTACTACGACGGCTATGCGCGCAGCTACACCGCTCCCGTCACGGCCGCCCGGCAGGCTGGCTACACCAACCTGAGCCTCTACGGCTGGCAGCCCTTCGCCCGCAGGTACTTCGGCCTCGAGAAGGTCATGCTCGACCCACTCACTGACTTTGCCTGGAACGCCTACGGTCAGCAGATCTACGCTGCCGTGGACCTGCTTAACCCCTC
>CAZIWQ010000528.1:0-3540 GCA_964542355.1 uncultured Armatimonadia bacterium | reverse complement strand
TCCGTCTACTGCTTCTACTGGACGCCGCAGAACGTGGCCTACACGCTGGCGAATATTGACCTCAACCTGGCCCTGGTGCGCACGATGACACCGCCCAAGCCGGTGCGGCCCTACTTCTGGACGCTGCTGCACGGTGGCGGGAGCGGCCCCCGCTGGTGGGCCAACCAGCCGCTTCCGACCGAGGAAGCACGCGCGATGATGACCCTCGCGTTCTTCACCGGCATCGACGGTCTGGATCAGTGGAACTGGTCGGGCACGGGCAACCACCATCTCCCGCCGCCGCTGAAAGAGGGGGCCGCGGTACTCGTCGCCAGTCCCTTCTCCTGCCAGGCCGAGGGCGAGGGAGGGCAGGAGAAGGCCTTTGTGCGCTACGATGCACTGCAGATCGTTGGTGCGACGGAGGGCACAGTGCGGTTCCGCTGGCTGAACAAGGCTGATGTGAACAAGAGCACCGCCGAGCCGGCCCCGGTGTACGCGATGAAGCACGAGGCGCTGACCGCGAAGCTGCGCGCCAGCTCGGAGCCGGTGGCCAAGCCCTTCGAGTACCTCCTCCGGCACGGGGAAGTGAAGGTGGATGTCTCGGCCCAGGAGCAGTTTGGAAAGACGCTGCCGATCGTGCGGCGAGTCAAGCTCGGGAAGCTGCACGTTGTGGCCACCTACGACCCGCGGTGCGTCCACGGCGGCCAGCCGCGCAGCATCGAGCTCAGGGACTTCGACGGGCGGCCGGGGCTGACGGTCACGCTCCCGGCCGATGCCGAGACGCGGATCTTCGTGCTGCGCGGGTAGGCGTGGGGGAGCCACCGGGCAGGCTGCCCCGTAGCTCAGGCGGGTCGCGTCCCGCAGCGCCAATGGAGGTGGTGCCTACTGGAAGCAGTAGATGCGCGACTTGTCCGTGCTCGCGAACAGGCGCCCGTTCGCCACCGCGAGGCCTTTCACAATCCCCTCCACGGCAGCCTGCCACGCCGGGGCGCCGTCCTGAGCTGCGAACGCCGCCAGCTTCCCCGAGCCCCCGGCGAACAGGTGCGTGCCCGCCAGGATCAGGCAGTCCGAGCAGTCCGTGGGCACCCGCCACCGGTAGCAGGTCGGGCGCTTGTCCGCCGCCGCGGCGAGCTCCCGCGTGAGAGCGCCATACTCCGGGGCTTCGCGCTTGAGCTTGCTGCGCCGGGCCTCGAGTGCGGCCATCTCGGCGCCGAGCTGCAGGTAGCGCGCGCGATCGATGCAGATCAGCTCACTGCTGGTGGCAACGTAGCTGCAGTCACGGGTCACCACGATGTGGCGGCCGCCGGGGAACGCCGCGAGGCTGTCGCGAGTGGCCCCGCGGAACTCCTCGAGCGTGGGGGAGGTCTTGCCGGGGCCGTAGATCAGGGAGTCATCCTCCGAGACGACGGCATAGGTGCCGCCCCCGCCGCCGAGCTGCCCCTGGCGCGCGCCGGAGACGCGAGCAAAGACCCATGGCCCCGCGCGGCCACCGGGGAAGTAGACGTGCTCCGCGGAGGCCAGCACATACCCCTGCAGCGACATGTCGGTGAAGCGCTGGCGGTACCGTCCCGGGCCCGCGTCCGCACCGGTCTGGGCATCCAGCGCGCAGACGAAGACCCCCTCAGAGGGGAAGATGCCCGCCGCGCAGTACACGACCCCATCTCTCACCACCACCCCGCTGCGATTGGGCCAGAGGGAGACCAGCTTGCCGTCGCTTGGCACCTGATGGGTGCTGGGGGCGATGCGCGTGTGCCACAGGAGCGCGCCATCGCTAAGCGACAGGCAGTACACCACCCCGTCGTCGGCGCCGAAGTAGACCTTCCCCGCGACCACGTGTGGCGCGAACCGAACCGGCCCGTCGGCCATGAAGTGCCAGCGCGGCCGGCCGGTGGCGGCCTCCACGCACCAGAGAGTGTCCTCCGTGGGGGAGCCGAAGAGCACGCTGCCCTCCGCTACCGCGACCTGGAACACGGCATCGAGGTCGAGGCGGTCGGCGTTGTCCACGCCGGGGGAGTTGTAGAAGTCGCGGGGGGCCGGCCCGGGCCAGGCCGGCTGGATCGGCACCCGCGACACGTACGTCCAGCGCAGGCTGAGGGCGGCCGCGCCGAGGCTCTCCGCCGTCGTGCCGCTGCGACGGGCATCGTGGTTGTAGGTCGGCCAGTCCTCGGCCCACCCCACAGTCGCCGCGACGAGCACCAGGGCGCCCGATGCCAGCATGCGCGCGACACGGCGTCCGATCCTGCCCATCGGCGTTCCCCTTCTCTCTCCGGCTTGCCCGACAGCGCGGGTCAGTAGTCGTCCTTCGTGCGGTAGGTCAGGGAGGTGTATAGCGGCCAGCGGCAACTGCACCCGCCGGCCGACTCGGGTGACATGAGCAGGCCATTGCCGGATACCATCCCGATCCAGCAGCCCGAGCGCAGCAAGCTGAACTCGCTCTGGGTGTCCCGGGACAGGTCCCACACCTCGTCATTGTAGTCGCGGTAGTGCAAGAGCGTGGCCGCGGCGGTCATCGTCCCGCACTTCGACCGGCCGGGGAAGGTGATCGCGAGCTTCCTCCCGGTCTCCCAGTCGTAGACGTGGGGCTCGAGGAACAACCGTCCCATCGTCAGTACGGGGTGCTGGATGTGGTGCCCGTGGTTGTCCCTGCGCCACGGGTCCTCCGCCTGCCACCCCTCAGCTCCATCGGCAGTCGCGAAGGTCCGAGTGTGGTATTTGCCCTCGAGGGAGCTCACCACGGCCAGCCGCTCGCCGGCGCACACCAGGTAGACCACGATGGGTGCCTGCGGGTGCACGAAGGGCCTGGTCCAGACCACCGTGCCGGTGTGCACGTCCAGGGCCACGAGGTGCACATCACTCCACAGCTCGGCCCCGAGCTGGCGCCCGGTGGCCTCGCGCGCCGCCGGGGCCCGACTCTCCAGGAAGTAGAGCCGGTCCCCGCTCAGTGAGAGAGTCGGGTTGATCGCGAGCCCCCCCGCGTAGGTCCACAGGCGCTTGCCACGGTTGATGTCGCACGCGAACAGGCTGTCGCTGCAGACGTTGAGCACATCTCGTCCGGTGGCATTGTCGAACCAGTATCGGGGGCCCCGGTACTCGGTCTCGAAGTTGCCCCGCCGGACGCTGCTGCCCACCAGCAAGCCTCCGGTGCAGGCCACATAGCCCCAGGAGAACTCCTCGTCCGCGGCGCCGGTGGTGGTCACCACCGGGTAGCTGAAGTCGCGCTCGCCGGTGGCGGTGTTGAAGCGCCAGCAGCGGTCCCGCATCGCCACGAACAGGTGCGCGTCATCCGCGCACGCGTTGCCCGTGTTGCGGGGGAGGTTGTTGCGCAAGAGGCCCGGCATCTCGACGGACCAGAGGATGGTCCCGTTGTACGCATCCTGGGCGATGATACGGTCATTGGCGAGGGTGAAGAGTCTGCCGGCGGTGGACAGGGGCCCCTGCTTGCGGGCCAGGCGGTCAACCATCGCGTTGGGGCCGGGCAGGCCGAACCACTGCACTTCCAGGTTCTGTCCCGTGGCCCCGTAGACGAGCCAGTCGCCGCTGCCGGCGGTCTGCGCGGCATCG
>CAZIWQ010000527.1:0-5369 GCA_964542355.1 uncultured Armatimonadia bacterium | reverse complement strand
TGGTAGCCACTCAGTCTGTCTCACCTGCCGGACAAGCCGGCCGGTCGTCACGGAATGCGCCTGTCGACAGCCTCCGGACTGTGGGCCCGAGACGACCCTGGGCCCGCGTTCGCGCTTGTTCTGACGCGTATGTTCCGCAGGGGGAGGGCGGCATGTCTCGACCCACGCATGACTTCCGGTCAGAACGTTGCCCACAAGGGGCCCATCGGAGGGCGGGGGCCATCTGCTCCTGGGCCATCGTGCTGGGCGGAGCAGCCGGCTTCGGACTGCTCGCGCCCGGTGTGGCGGCCCGACCTGACTTCGCCAGGCTCCAGTGGGCGGGCAACGACCACTGCGACGAGTGGGTCTCCGGTTTCGCCGACGACATCGAGCCCCGCCGCACTCACGCCGTCGTGCATCTGACGCCCAAGGGGGCAGGCGCGCCGGTCATTACCGCCAGGTGCCCCGCGGGCCAGTGCTTCGAGCTCCCCCTCGTGCTGCTGTGCACCACCACGGGCTTCGCGGGCGGCAGCGTCAGCTTCCGCGCCGAACTCCGCGCCGATGGCCAGACTCCCTACCTCTCCGACTCTCTGCAGGCAAGCGACAAGCAATGGTCGCGGTACACGCTGGAACCGCCCTCTCCCCCCGGCGGGGGGCCCGCTGGCTACACTGAGCTCGCACTCACTGTCACCAGCCAGGGCAATGCCACTTTGTGCCTCTGCCTCGCGGGCTCCAGTGGTGTGCCCACGGAGGCCCTGCTGAGGGGACTGGCAGACCTGTACCAGATCAAGGGCAAGCCGGACCTCGCCGAGGGTGCCTGGCACCAGTTGGAGACGCAGGCCGCTTCCCCTGCCGAGAGCCTCGCCATCCGCTACAGCCACCTGGCCGCCACCGAGCCGCCGGCAGGCCACGTCTCCGGCTACGAGCGGCTCTGGCGAGAGGCGCAGACGGAGCTCCCCCTGAGCGGGGAGTTCGGCAAGCCTGCCGGCTATCGCATGGCCCGCGCCATGGTGGACCT
Organism: uncultured Armatimonadia bacterium; assembly: GCA_964542355.1. Taxonomy (GTDB): domain Bacteria; phylum Armatimonadota; class Zipacnadia; order Zipacnadales; family JABUFB01; genus CAZIWQ01. Next base: position 4,372 of record CAZIWQ010000527.1, on the reverse strand, counting down.
GCTGCCAGGCCTGTCCCGGCGTCTCGGGGAGGCGACCGCTGATCCGGAGCAACCATCCGCGACGGCGGAGTTGCTCGCGGCGGCGGACGGCTCACCGCTAGGTGCCACCGGCGTCCGGGCCTGCCTCACACTCGCTGAGGGCTGCCTCGGGCGCGGCGACTATGAGAGCGCCCTGAGCTTCGCACTCCGAGGGCTGTTGAGGGACCCCGACGCCGGCGCCCCGCATGAGGCGGCGGCGCCGCCCATCGAGGCGTACCTGCAGGCGGCGAACTACCTGCCATCGCCGGAGGTTCTCCGCCGGGGGTTGTCTGTCGCGCTCGCAGCGTGCGCCGGTCGACAGGGGAAGAGCGCCGCTGCAGACGCGGCGCGCGTGGAACGCCTGTCCACGCAATGGCTGGCCTCTGAGCAGGCTGCCGACGCGTGGGACCTGCAGGGCCTGAGCGGCCTGATCCGAACGAATCGGCCCGCGGACGCCGCCGACGCCCTCTCGTGCCTGCACACGGCGACCCTCCTGCTCCGCCGCGGGCTGTTCCCGCAGGCCATCGAGGCCGCCTCCCTGTGCGTTGCGGCAGGGGAGCCCGTCGCCCTGCTGCGACTGTACGCCCGTTACGTGCGCGGCGCGGCCCGCGTCTCCCAGGGGTGCTACGCCTCCGCGTCCGACGATTTGGCTGCCGCGTCTCATGCGTCCGACCGGTGGCTAGCGGCCACCGCCGCCCTGGAGCTGGCGGAGACCTGTGAGTTCTCAGACCACACCGCCTCAGCCCGGGAACACTACCAGAGGCTGCTTGGCGGACCACGGACCTGGTGGTGGGCACGTCTCCGGGCTGCTGCAGGGGAGCGGCGCGTTGACCAGCGCCCGCACCAGCGTCCATCCACGCGCAGTGAGGGCCCGGCCGTCGTCTACCTGGGCGAGGACCGGCAGACGCGAGGCGACTGGTTCCGACACTTCGGGGGCGAAGCCTTCATCCTGTGTGCGGCGTCTTCGCCCCAGGACGTCGCGGGTGGGCCTCTCGCCGACGGCCTGGCCATCGAGAAGCACACCGGCTGCGAGGACCCGGCGAGGTCGTGGCTGAAGCGGCGCTTGCCGTCCCACCCCAGCTTCCTCTACGACCCTCTGGAGGACACGCACGACCCCGCGAACTGGGGTGACCACGGCGAGGTCTACCCCATCGGCGTCGGCCCGGACCTCTGCGTTGCGTGCAGCGTCCCGGAGGGACTGCACCGCCTCTCTCTGTACTTCACGAACGACTGCAGCTACTACGAGCCCAGCCGTGACCTCACGGTCGAGGTCCTCGACAGCGAGGGACGCCTCCGTGCGGGCACCCAGGTGCGGGACTTCCTGCACGGAGTGTACAAGCAGTTCGGGATGCTGGGGCCAACGCGGCTGACGATGCGTATCCGCCGCAACGCCAGTATGAACGTGACCCTGTCCGGGGTATTCCTCGATGCGCTGCGTCCGCTGCCCGCCACCGACGTCCCGGGCGCGTCCGTCACCCGGCTGGAGCGCATGGCCGAGGCCGATCCGCGCCGCTACCTGGCCTTCCTCGCCAGCCTGCCGATCCCGGGCGACCAGCCGGCCGGTCCGCGAGCGCCTGCCGTCCAGGTCGCCTGCGACGCGCTGCAGGTCCTCCACGCCCTGCACCGCGCGCCGGATCGCGAACGACAGGCTTTCCTGGCCCTCACGCAGGCCCTTGCGGAGCAGTCCGGGCGCGATGCCGCGCTTGCGTTCCTGCGCGACTGTGTGGCCACGCAGCGCGACAGGACACGCGGCTGCCTGGCGATCTGGGCGGCGGAAGCTCTTGCCGACTGGCCCGTGCCCAGGGAAGAGCTGGAGGGCCTCGCGATTGCCTTCCTGCAGACGGTGAAGGGCAGGTCCTGGGGGGAACGCGACGTGCCGGTGCACCTCCCCGTGGCGCGGGAGCTGCTGGCGCGGGTGTTGGCGGGCTTCGCGAAGGGTTCAGACGTCGTTGACTACTGCCACAGCTTCGCCGCCCGTCACGCCTGGAAGCACAAGCCGCTGGTCAGGATGGCCCTGCGCCACATAGTTGCCCACGCCGGCCCCGACGCACTGAGCAACGATGAGCTGTCGCAGTTCCCGGGGGAGCCGGGCAAGGAAGCCGAGAAGATCGCGTTCCTGGAGCGCCGGATCGCCCGAGATGAGCCCGTGTCTGCCGACCTGCGGCTGTGGTCCAGCCTCCACTCCCTGTACTCGCATGAGCGGCAGTACGAGAAGATCCTGGACCTCGCCCGGCGCCTCGCCGCTCGCACAGGTGACGACGATGATAGGGCGTACCAACTGCTGTTCTATGCTTCCGGCTTGGAGGCCAGTCAGCGCAAGGAAGACGCCCTCAAGGTCATCGACATGCTGGTCAGGGCACTGCCTGACACTCAGGCCGCGATGGAGGCGCGGGCGTTGCGGCAACGCATCAAGCGCCCACCCACCGACTGAGGCCGACGCTGTGCGGCCATCTGACCGAGGAGCCATGAGCGATGCGCACCACCGCGATTGCAGTTCCCACGATCGTCGCGCTACTCGCGACGGGGGCCGCCCACGCAATCGACTGGCCGAGGCCGCCGTGGAGCCCTGAGATGGCCCTGCGCCTCCAGTTGGCCGAGTTCGGGGCGAAGAACCTCACACTCCGGACCGCGCTGAACGTGCTGGACAACGAGTGTGGCCTCGTGTTCGGGATGGTTGAGACGCGTGACCCCACGACCGTGCCGGCCAGGATTACCCTCCAGCTTCACGACGTCACGGTGGCTCGGGTCATCGCCGACCTCAAGAACCTCGCCCCCGACTACGAGTTCCGCGACCTCGAGGGGGTAGTGGTTGTCGTTCCCAGGTCCGGTCCTCCGAGCAAGCTCCGGTTCCTGGATGAGCAAGTCGAGAGCTTCCGGCTTGCCGACGAGGCGCCGGGCGCGGTCAGAGAACACCTCCGCAAGTTCCTTGAGGGCCTCGATGGCGTGCCCCCACTCCGGAAGGTGCCCACGATGGGCGCGCCCCCCGAGAGACCGAGGGCTTCGCTGAGCCTCGAGAAGGTGCGGGTCATCGATGTCCTGTCGCGCTCAGCGGCTGCCAGCGAGCAGTCCTGGCTCTACCTGTACCCGCCCGAAGCCGAGCAAGCAACCTTCCTGATGCACAGGGAATGGGCACTGCCGATGGAGGCGATGGGCAACTTCATCGTCCAACTGGCGCCGGGGGCCCGCAGGGAGCCGACTGCAGACGAGCCGCCCTTACCCGAGGTGGTGCGGGAGCGGGTCGCAACATCGGTCCGCAACGGTCGTCGCACGCTCCATGAGATGGATGCGGTCGTCGAGGACCTCGTGGCCCTCATCGACGACTACCAGTCGCGCGCTCAGCCAGAGATCACCGACGCGATCCGCCTCCTGGGGCAGTTCCGCGCTGTCGAGGGCGCAAGCGTTCTCGCCAGGCACATCGACCTCGGCGGTGACCAGAGCACGGTCTTCAGCAGCGTCGCCAGGCGACACAGGCTGCCACAGTCGGTGACCGATCAGACCGAGAGAAGGATGGCCTTCTACGAGGCATGGCTCCAGGACTTCCCGCCGCTGGCGGCTCTCGAGAGCATCGGTCTCCCCTCCGTGCCCTCCGTCATCCATGAGCTGGGCGAGGCGCAGCCAGGCGCGGCTCCGGGGGCTTTCGACCCAGCTCACGGTCCGGAGTTGCGCGAGGACAGGATCATCCTGCTCTGCGAGTGTCTCAAGCGGATCCTCGGGCAGCAGGATGCCATCGACACGCTGCTGAAGGCAGCCGACAAGCAGCAGGACGCCGTCAAGGCGCAGCGGCTGCGCGACGCCGCGAACAGAATCAGGAAGGGCCTCATCCCGGAGCTACCGTGACCACTCACGAGCAGGCGTGGCGAGACGTCATCGCCGAATGCCGCCTCGGACCTCGGCCTCCAACGTAACTGCTACCTCGCCTTCTTGCACGCCTTCTGGCACGAGCCCTGGTCCGCGGGAGTGTACTGGTGGTTCGCCGCTACACCTGGCGAGCTTGGTGTGCATGATGCCCGCACGGGCGGCGGCCGTGCCGTGTAGGAGCGCTCCCCCGAGCGCGACCGCGCGGCGGAACCCAACGGCTAGGGCACCCACCAACGGCAGGAGAGCAGCGTGGTGCGTAGGAACGGCAAGGCGGCCTTCGCCTGTCGGTATTGCCCTGCTGCGAGCCGTTCCTGGGAGCGCGGGCGTCCCGCCCGCAGCCGTTGGCCGTGTGCCGATCAGCGGCGGCGGGGGCCCGCCCTGCGGGACCCCGCCCTACGGACGGCAACGGCATGTCTGCCTCACCCCCGTCCCCTCTCCGTTCCGGAGAGGGGTGAACGACAACGTCTGACGGCGGCGTGCCACGCGTCCCGGTACG
>CAZIWQ010000526.1:0-5374 GCA_964542355.1 uncultured Armatimonadia bacterium | reverse complement strand
CGGCCGGAGCGCTAGCTGCTGTTGATCTCGCAGGTTGCGCCGCCCCACAGGAACTTGAGCAGAAACGCCTTCGTGAAGTAGCCGTACCCGTCATTGCCCCACCAGCGGCCCCAACTGTTCTTGAGTGCGAACAGGTCCGCCGCGGGCGTGCCGGCCCGGCCATAGCCAACGATGATGATGGCATGGCCGCCGCGGAACCACTTGCTCTTGTTATCCGGGCCCAGGTCGTTCCAGCACCAGTCCTCGGTCTTGTCCTTGACGGCATCGGGCACGTAGAGGATACAGCCGTCGGCCACCATGGCGTTGGTCGGCCAGGGCACCCAGACGGCCACCGGAATGCCGGCATCGATCTTCGCCTTGATGGCATTGATCCCTGCCTGCCCGTTGCCGGTCTCGACGATGTTCTTGATCTTGAAGTCCTCGATCCCCCGGGGGTCTCCGCCGCGACGCGCGATCGTCTGGGTGACCGCATTCGGGCAGTTGCCATCCTCCGTCTGCGCGATCGTGCGCCATGACCACGGCGGGTTGGGGGCGGCCGACTGGTCGAGGGCCGCCTGGCTCGGGATCGATGACCACTGCCGCGGGTCGTAGCGCCAGCAGAGCTCGGGCACATGCCCTTCGGCCTGGATCTTGAGCATGTCCCCCTTGCAGTCGCCGCCATCCCCGGTCTCCGAGGTCGCGTTGGGCTGCTTCTTGACCATCCACTGCAGCCACTGCTCGGAGAGATCGAGGGACTTACCGTGCGCCTTGCAGTACATCGCCTCGGTCAGCCCAGTCGCGGCCTGGACGTGACACGAACCGCGAGCGCCCTGGTTCTTGACGGTCGTCTGGATTGACAGGGTCTGTTGGAAGTCATTCCAGGCGAAGTCGGCGACATGTTTGGAGGCGCTGGCGGCGTCCGACGGGATTGACTGCTCACCAGGAGGTACACCTCGGGCACCGACCAGCTCGGCTTTCGTCGCCAGCAAGAACGTGCCATACGAGTACCGCACTGCCTGCACGCCCTGGATCGTGACGAAGGTCGGCACCTCCAGGCGTCGCTGGAGCTTCAACTGCCTGATCTGCGGCGACACGACGGCGAGCCGGGGGGCGACCATGATGTCTCCCGGCCCCCCTGACTGTGCCCCTGCCGGCGGCGTGCCCGCCATGCCGAGCAGGACCGCCAGTACGACGAACACGGAACCATACACCCGTCTCATTGTCCTGTCCTCCTGTCTCGGTTACCAGGCAATCTTCGCGCCGTTTGCGCACTGGATGGTCTGCTGCCCGCCGGCGTTCTGCAGCCAGACGTCGCGCTGCCACTTGCTCTCCTCGAACCCCGCCACGTTCATTCCCAGCCAGTCGAAGTCGAAGACCCATGTGTTGAGCAGATACCCGCCGTCCTCCCAGTGGCACGTGTACTCCTCGTTCGTCGGAGTCCCCGGAGCGATGCCGGGAGTGGTGTCGAACTCAGCCTGTGACTTGGCGTAGGTATACGCGCTGACAATCCGCAGGTGGTAGGGCTTGGTGGTGTTGTCGCGCTCCGCCCGCAGCAGCGCCTTCGTGAAGTTCCCCCGGCTGGTCTTGAAGAGCAGGAGTGCCGGCTCGGCGCTGTAGAGGCCCTGCAGCAGGGTGACGGCCCATTCGCCATGGTCGACGCCCAGGCTGTCGAGCGCCTTGCCGGGTCGCTCCAGGTAGGCCTTGATGTCGTCCCGGGTGATCTGTTCATAGTCCTTGTACCAGTAGGCGATGAGGTTCTTGCTCACCGAGCCCACGGGTTTGGGCGGGCTGCTGGAGTCCGCCGCATTGATCCCCACGGACGTTGACGCGGCCATCAGCGGCGCATCGTTGACGGTATCCGCGGTGATGCGTCCCCTGCAGTTGGCGGCCGGACCGCTCTCGTGCACGTACGGCAGCCAGGCCATGTGCATCCGGATGTCGCCCTGCATGTTGAGGTGGAACCGCACCGGGAGCGTGACCTCGTCCGCCTTGATGATCGAGTACGAGAAGTGGATGACATAGCGGCCCCGGGCCACGCGCTCCACCTGGTCGATGGTCATCAGCACGGGCGGCAGCTCGGGCCGCACGGGCGTCACGCGCAGGTCGTTGACGACGATCTGTTTCCCGCGCCAGCTCACCAGAGACGCTTTCGGGGTCAGGTCGTCGATGTGGGCGGCAGGCATCGGGGTCCGGGTCTTCGAGGGATCCTCGCGGCCCGCGATCCCGAAACGCAGCGGGATCTTGTCCGGGGTAACGACCTTCCCTTGCGCCTGCAGTCCACGCAAGCTGAGTTCAGGCAGCGCCCGGTCCAGGACGACCGGGGCCGGTCCCACGACCGGGCGGCTGATTCGGCCCGGTATCTGGGCCCGGGCGGTCACCGCCACGGCCGCGAGGAGCACGACCACCAGCAGCAGCGTGAGGCGTCGCAACTGCATCACCTCCAACCAGGGTACCTGGCCATGCCAGGTGGCGGCTAGCTTTCCGCTGCCCCCCCCGGCAAACGGTACTACCACCTACACGTTCGTGGTCTGGGGCCCGGTCTCCTGCGATGGCCGATCTTTGTCTGCCCGCAGAGGCCATCGACCCCGGGAGGTTCGCGGTGTGCACGCCGGGAAATCCCTGCTAGTTGAACCGTGTGCGGGCGCCGCGTCGGTCGAGCGTCTCGCTCGACAAGCCCCGCCGACCGGGACGCCGCCGCTGCTATTGGGCCCGTCTGCCGGGGATCGCGGGAACCGCGCCTTCAGGCCCATGTCATCCTGAGGAGCGCATGCGGCTTCACAGAAGCCGCAGCGACGAAGGATCACATTCCGCATACAAGCGCCTGCGGCTGATGCTGATCCTTCGCCGGAAGACCGCTGCGCGGTCTAGGGGTCCGGCCGGAAGGACCACATCCGGCCGGCCCCCGAGACGTAGCGGCCGGCTGAGTGCCCTGCAGAGCCATTCTGGCGTGGCTTCGCGGCCTCAGAACGGCCTCTCGGCCGCTCTTCTAGGCTCAGGATGACAGTGCCGCCGACGGGGGCACACCCCCGCCATGTCCGATGACTGAGGAGACCACCATGCTCACCGTGGGAACGTACACGCGCCGCGGCAGCGAAGGCATCTACCGGCTCGACTTTGACGAAGCCACCGGTACGCTCAGTGGCCTGCGACTGCTCGTGCCCCTGCGCAATCCGTCGTTCCAGGCCCTGCACCCGACGCAGCCGTGGCTCTACTCGGTCTGCGAGGCGGAGGAGGCCGGCGCAGTCGCCGCCATCGCACTCGACGGCGACAACGGCCGCCTGCTCAATCACGAGAGCGCACGCGGGGCCGGGCTGTGCCATGTCATGGTCGATCCCTCCGGGCGTTGCATCGTCAGCGCCAACTACCGCGGCGGCAACGTGGTGGTACACCCGCTCGCCGCGGACGGCTCCCTGCGCGCCGCCAGCGACCTCGTGCAGCACGCGGGCACGGGGCCCATCGCCGACCGCCAGGAGGGCCCGCACGCCCATTCGGCCAACTGCGACCCCTCCGGCCGCTTCGTCATCGCGGCCGACCTCGGCACCGATCGGCTGATGATCTACGCGCTCGACGCCGAACAGGGCAAGCTGACGCCGCATGGCACGGTCGTCGTTGAGCCGGGCGCGGGGCCACGCCACTTCACCTTCCACCCGTCGGGCCGATGGGCGTACCTGATCACTGAGCTCGGCGTACCGCTGGGACGGCGCGGCCGGCACGCCGGAGGCCTTCCAGACGATCTCCACACTGCCGGCCGGCTGCGCCGGCGCAAGCTACTGTGCCGACATCCATGTCCACCCCTCCGGGCGCTTCGTCTACGGCACCAATCGCGGGCACGACAGCCTCGCCATTTTCGCCATCGATGACACCACCGGGGAGCTGGAAGCACTCGGCCATGTGCCCACCGGGGGCGAGCACCCGCGCAACTTCGCGGTGACGCGGGATGGCCGGTGGCTCCTGTGCGCCAACCAGGACTCGGACAACATCGTGGTCTTCCGCATCGAGGACGGGGGGGGCCGTCTCGAGCGCAGTGGCGAGGCCTTCAACCTCCCCGCACCCGTCTGTCTGCTGTTCTCACGGGAGTGACAACCATGCCCGGCGTCAACCGCCCCAAACGACTGCCCGTTACCGTCGACCGCGCACTCGAGGTGGTGGGGATCGGCCCGCTGAAGCCGTCGCCCGATGGTGCCCTGCTGGTGTTCGCCCAGAGCGTTCTGCGCCCCACTGAGAAGACGCGCGCCTCGAGCCTGTGGGCGGTTCCGGCAGAGGGCGGGAAGCTGCGCCGGCTGACGCAGGGCCCCGAGGACGGCCAGCCCTGTTGGTCGCCGGATGGCTCCACCCTGGCCTTCACGCGCAAGGCGGACCCCAAGCTCCCGCCACAGGTCATGCTCTTGCCCGCCGCGGGGGGAGAAGCGACGCAGCTCGGCGAGCTGCTCGTGGCCCCCGGCGCGCTCAGCTACGCACCCAACGGGAAGCGGCTCGGATTCCTGGCGCCCACGCCCGACGCCCGGCGCGACCGTGAGCGCAAGGAGCAGGGCGACGACGCGCGCGCCTTCGTGAAGGATGACAGGCCGCCACGGCTGTGGACGCTCGCCGTGAGCGGCGGCAAGGCGCGCGCCATCTCGCCGGAGGCGCTGAGCGTGTGGGAATATGGCTGGCTGCCAGACAGCGCCGGTGCGGTCATTGTCTACGGCGACGAGCCGGGGGCGGACGCGCAGTTCTTCAAGGTTCGGCTCGGGCTGCTGTCGGCGCAGGGGGAGGTCCGGCCCATCGGTGGCAAGCTGGAGTTCATTCACTACCTCCGGGTATCGCCCGATGGCCGCTACGCGGCGGTGCTGGCCACACAGTCGGGGACGCCGTTCGGGAACCTCGCCTGGCTTGTCGACCTCGCCGGCGGCGAGGTCCGGTGCCTGACGCCGGAGCTGTGCGGCTCCGTCGAGGCCTACGAGTGGCTGCCCGACAGCACCGGCCTGCTGCTGACGGTCGGTGAGGGCTACCGGAGCGTGCTGTACCTGGCGACGGTGGCCACACCCGGCAAGCTGGCGGAGGTCTGTGAGGATCGGCCCGTGAGCGTGGATGCCCTCGCCCTCGCCCCCGACGGCAAGCGGGCGTACCTGCTGTGCCAGGGCCCTGGCCAGCCGCCGGAGCTGTATGGCTGCGACCTGCACGCGGGCGGGGGCGCGGCGCGGCGGCTGACGCACGTGAATGCGGCCGCGGAGAAGCTGGCACTGGGTCGTGACGAGGTCATCCGCTGGCAGTCGTCCGACGGCGTGGAGATCGAGGGGCGGCTTCTCTACCCGGTGGGTTACCGCGCGGGCCGTGCGTACCCCCCGGTCCGGAGCCTCCACGGCGGTCCGACCGGACGATTCCGGTCAGATCTGGGCCTGCTGCCGCTCCGCCG
>CAZIWQ010000525.1:0-5380 GCA_964542355.1 uncultured Armatimonadia bacterium | reverse complement strand
GCGAAGCGCGTGCACCGGCGGAAAGCCCAAGAAGCAGCGCCGTCGAGACGCTCGACCTACGCGGAGGGGGTGCCACGGGCGCCGGCACCATCTGCGACCACACTACCAGCCGCAACTCCCTTGCCAATGGGCCCTTACACCTATGGACCTCACAGCGCCGTTTCAGAAGATGGAGGCCGAGCTCGACGAGCTGGCCGGCAGACTCAGTGAGCCGGACGTGATCACGGACCAGAACCTGTTCCGTGACCTGTCCCGGCGCCATTCCGAGCTGACGCCTGCCGTCGAGCTCTGGCACGAGTACGAGCAGGCCGTGCGCGACCGCGAGGAGGCGGAGCTACTGCTCGCCGAGGCGGAGGACGAGGCGATGGCCGAGTTCCTCCAGGCCGAGCTCGACGCCGCCGCCGAGCGCGTCGCGGCCCTCCACAGCCGCCTCCTGCGCGAGCTGCTCCCCCGCGACCCGCTGGCCGACAAGAACGCGATCGTCGAGATCCGGGCCGGCACCGGGGGCGACGAAGCCGCCCTGTTCGCCGGCGATCTGTTCGGCATGTATGCCACGATGGCGGAGCGCAAGCGCTGGAAGATCGAGGTCGTTACTGAGAACGAAGCCGAGCTGGGCGGCTACAAGGAGGTCGCGTTCGTGCTCGAGGGCCGCGGGGCCTATGGCACCATGAAGCACGAGAGCGGCGTCCACCGCGTGCAGCGAGTGCCCAAGACCGAGGCCCAGGGCCGCATCCACACCTCCGCCGCCACCGTCGCCGTGCTTCCGGAAGCCGAGGCCGTCGATGTCGAGATCTCCCCCGATGACCTGCGGATGGAGAACTTCCGCGCCGGCGGACCCGGCGGCCAGCACATGCAGAAGAACGAGACCGCCGTCCGCATCACCCACATCCCCAGCGGCATCTCTGTCGCCTGCTCCAACCAGCGCAGCCAACTCCAGAATCGCGACCAGGCGATGCGCATGCTGCGCTCGCGTCTGTACGAGTCCGAGCTGGAGAAGCGACAGGCCGAGGAGGCGGCGACGCGCCGGCTCCAGGTCAAGAGCGGCGACCGCAGTGAGAAGATCCGCACCTACAACTGGCCGCAAGACCGCGTCACCGACCATCGCATCGGGCTGACGGTGCACAACATCCCGGCCCTCATGAACGGCGAGATCGACGAGCTGCTGCAAGCCCTGCATGAGAACGAGGAAGCCGAGCGCCTGAAAGAGCTGGCCGGCGACTGATGACCGCCCGCGAGGCCCTGCGCGCGACGGAGAAGGTGCTCGTCGCCGCCGCCATTGGCTCACCGGGCGTCGACGCCTGCATCCTGCTCGCCCACGTCCTGGGCGATACCCTCGCCCACCTCCCGACCCGCCTGTCCGAGCCCCTCACCGCGCCCGACCAGGCCCGCTTCGACGCCCTCACCGCCCGCCGCGCCCGGCGCGAGCCGCTCGCCTACATCACCGGCGAGACGGAGTTCATGGGCCTGCCGTTCCGCTGCGACCCGCGGGCTTTCGTGCCGCGGCCGGATACCGAGACGCTCGTCGAGGCCACCCTGCAGGCCCTCGCCCCCCGTGCGCCTCGCGACGCCCCGCTCGCACTCGCTGACATCGGCACCGGCACCGGGTGCATCGCCATCTCCCTGGCTCACTTCCTCCCCACTGCCCGCGTCCATGCTGTCGACTGCAGCGCCGATGCGCTGGCGTTAGCCCGCGAGAATGCAGCCCTCAATCAGGTGGCCGCGCGCGTGAGCTTCCTGCATGGGGAGGGCCTGCGGCCCTTGGTCGCGGCCGGGGTGGCGGGAGAGATCATTGCACTGGTCTCCAACCCGCCCTACATCCCGAGCGGGGAGATTGCGGGGCTTGAGCCGGAGGTGTCACTGGGGGAGCCCCGGGTCGCCCTCGACGGGGGCAGCGACGGCCTGGACTACTACCGCGCGCTGTTGGGCGCGCTGGGGCCGTTCGCCTCGCTGGAGCTGGTGGCGTTCGAGTTCGGCATCGACCAGGAGGGCCCCCTGGCAGCACTCGTGCACGACCGCCTACCCGGGTGGCACGTGGCGTTGTTCGACGACCTGTCGGCCCTCCCTCGCGCCCTCGTCGCGACGCGAACGGCAAGCTGATAGCCAACGGCGACGGCGGCCTCCCCCCCGGCCCCCTCCCCGCGGGGAGGGGGAGTCACGGCAGACGGCCGAGCGGCTCGAGTGCCCGATGCGAAGTGACTTCAACCCCCGCCCTACGGACGGCACGGCCAACGGCAACGGCACACGACTACGATCCCGCAGGGCAGGATCGTAGTCCCGGGGAACGGCACGACACACGGCGGCGCGCCATCCCGCGCATGCGGTGCGCGCCCTAGATGACAGCACGGCAGACGGCTGGCAGGCTGGGAAACCTGCCCCACACTCCTCACGCCAGCCGTTCCCCGCCGTTGCCAAGTGCCGCGTGCCACATGCCAAGTGCCAGTCGTTCCCTACCACTCGCGCGAGTCGGGCACCTCAACCCATACTGAGCCGCTGGCGATCGACTGCTGGCTCACCAGCCCGGGCAGCGTGAAGTCCATCGCTTGATCGATCCCAATCGGGGGCTCACCATCGGTCAGGATCGCCTCGATGAACTCCGCCGCCTCCCACCAGTCTCCCCCCCAGTGCCCCGCGGCGAGCGCCTCCTCGGGTGGGTGCAGCCACTTGTCCGGCAGGTACTGCTCCTCCAGCTCCGCCAACGGATGCCACGTCATCTCGTCGCCGTGGCAGTCGCGCAGCCAGATCTTGTTCTCATCCCCGAACCCGCGGGCCGCTTCGTAGCAGCCCTGCGTCCCCTGCAGCGAGTAGTAGGTGAGGTTGTGGGGCCGGTTCGAGAGCATGTCGAGGCGGATGTTGACCAGCCCGCCGCCGGAGAGCCGGCAGGACATGAACGTGGAGTCCTCATTCTCATACTGCTCGCCGCGCGGGTCGGTGTAGTGATGGCCGGTACCCACGCACGAGACGCTGACGACCCGCTGCCGGAACCACTGCAGCACCGGCCCGAGGCTGTGCGTCGGGTAGGTACAGCCGTTGATGCCGGTCTGCCACCGGCGCCGCCACTTCGTGACCTCGTTGAGCTCCTTCAGCTCGTGGATGTACTCTCCCTCGCCGAAGAACAGCTCCCCGAACAGCCCGGCGTGAGCCAGCGCGCGGACCAGCACGTTGCTGCGGATATAGCAGTAGTTCTCGGCCATCATGTACTTTGCCGCACCGCTCCTGGCAGCACGCACGAGGGTGCGCGCCTCCTCCAGGTTGACCGCGGCCGGCACCTCGCTGAGCACATGGATGCCGCGCTCCAGCGCCATCGTGGCCTGCGGGGCGTGCAGCGGCATGGGGGTCCCCACCACCAGCACGTCGAGGCCCGCCTGCTCGAGCATCTGCTCGCAGTCGGTGTAGGTGTGCTCGACTCCCTGCTCGGCGGCCTGACGCTCAAGGCCCTCCGCATTGATGTCGCACAGAGCGTGGAGGCACGTCCGGGGGTGATTGTGGAAGGGGGCGAAGAAGCTACCACCGCGACCGGCCGAGCCGACAACCCCGACTTTGAGTTTGTCTTGCATGAGATGGCTCCTGGTTGGTTGATATCGCCGACCCGGTGTGTCGTCAGCGGCGCGTCGCATACCACTGGCTATGGAACTCGGCCCCCCGCGCCACCGCCCGCGCCAGCCACCGCGGGTTCGCGACGTACCAGCGCACGGTCTCGCGCAGCCCGGCCTCCCACTCGATCGCGGGCTGCCACCCGAGCCCGGCGATCTTGTCGCCGCGGAGCGGGTAGCGCGGGTCGTGCCCCGGACGGTCCGCCACGTGCCGCAGCAGGCTCTCCGGCTTCCCCAGCTCCTGCAGGATCACACGGATGGTCCGGATGTTGTGATGCTCGTTCCCGCCCGGGATGTTGTAGGCCTCCCCCGGCGTGCCCTGCTGCAACACCAGGTCGATCGCCCGGCAGTGGTCATGAACGTGCAGCCAGTCGCGGCGCTGCTTCCCATCACCATAGACGGGGAGTGGCTCGTCCCGCAAGGCCTTGTAGGTGAACAGGGGCACGAGCTTCTCCGGGAACTGACGAGGGCCGTAGTTGTTCGAGGGGCGGATGATGACGACCGGCAGGCCGTAGGTGACGAAGAAGGCGTATGCCATGCGGTCGGCGCCCGCCTTGGCGGCACTGTAGGGGTTGCGGGGGTTGAGCGGCGAGGCTTCGGTGAAGACGCCGCGCGCGCGGGAGCCATACACCTCGTCGGTGGAGACGTGGAGGAAGCGGGCCACGCCGGCGCGCCGCGCCGCCTCGAGCATCACGAACGTGCCCACGAAGTTGGTGCGCGCGGCCTCCTCGCCCGACAGGATGCTACGGTCCACGTGGCTCTCCGCCGCGGCGTGGACGACGAGCTGTGCGTGCCGGCAGGCCCGCCGGGCCGCGCCCTCATCGCAGACATCCCCCTTGATGAAGCGCAGGCGTCCGGTGGCGGCGGCCGCGCGCAGGTTCTCGCGCGTGCCGGCATAGGTGAGGCGGTCGAGCACGGTCACATGCGCCTCGGGGTAGGTCGCGAGCAGGTAGTCGACGAGATTGGAGCCAATGAACCCCGCGCCGCCGGTGACCAGTACGTTCAACGCGCTCACCCTTTCGGAGGCTGGGAGGCGTGCCCGCCGCTGAGGCTCGCGGGCGGCACATCCTCCGTGATGACGCAGCCGGCAGCGACGCTGGCGCCCGCCCCCACGTGCACCGGGGCGATCAGGACCACATCGCTGCCAATGGTCGCTCCGTCGCCAATCACCGTCCGGGGGCCCTCCTGTCCGGCCGCAGACGTGATGGCCCCGACCCCGATCCGGGCGCCCGCCCCGACCTCGGTGTCGCCCAGGCAGGCAAACTGCTCGCCGCGGGCGCCGGTGCCCAGCCGCGTCCGCATCAGCGCCACGTGGCCACCCACGCGGACGTCGTTGCCGAGTTGCGTATCCACCTGGAGGTGACTGTAGGGGCCGATGACCACGTTGTTGCCAATGACGCAGTCACTGAGCACGGCGCCCTGCATGATCTGCGCACCATTGCCGATCTTGCAGTTGTGGATGTGGACGTAGGGGCCGATCTCGCAGTCCTCGCCGATCTCCGTGTCGCCGAGGAGGAAGGTACCGGGGTAGACGATCGTGTCGCGCCCGACGCGGACGTCCTCGTCGGCATACACGGTCTGTGGGTCGACCAGACTGACGCCGGCCTCGAGCAGGCGGTGGCGGGCGCGATCGCGGGCAACCCCCTCCGCGCGTGCGAGGTGGGCCCGCGTGTTGATCCCGGTCACCTCGTCGGCGTCCTCGGCCTGCACGGCGGTGACGATGTCGCCCGCGGCGACGAAGCGGCCGATGACATCGGGCAGGTAGTACTCGCCCTGCACGTTGTCGGGGC
>CAZIWQ010000524.1:378-5395 GCA_964542355.1 uncultured Armatimonadia bacterium | reverse complement strand
CGCGTAGGCCGAACGTGGCGACGCGGTACGCCGGACACTCCTGTCCGGCAACGACCGCGCCCGACAAGAGTGTCGGGCGTACCGAGACGGCAACACGCATGCGCGGTACGCCGGACACTCCTGTCCGGCATGGCCCGCGGCCCGACAAGAGTGTCGGGCGTACCCGCCCGGCGACGACGAACGACACGGCCGGTACGGCCGCGATCCCGCGGACGGGCCTACACCGCCCCCTCGTAGATCGTCGCATCCCCCGCGTGCGGGTCGTAGATCGTGATCCCTGTCGGGCCGAAGCCGGCCGTCACCACCGGCGCCTGGCCGGCACTGAAGTACCGGAAGTTGCGCGCCATCACCTCGCGCGCCGCATGCACGATCGCCGTCGGCGTCCGCAGCGAGGCGGCGTCAGGATACGTCCCGGCCAGCTCGGCCGCACACGCGCCCTGTGTCTGGCAGCGCATCACCCGCTCCAGGCAGTCCATCAGGCTGTCCTTGCCATAGCCGGTGCAGGCCCGCGAGCCATCCGGCCGCTCCACCCAGCGGAAGAAGTGGGTGTTCGAGGTGCGCGAGCCCTTCCGCTCGATCCAGTAGCGCAACCCCCGGTACTGGGAGTCCGACTCGATCTTCCCCCGCCCCGCAACGTAGTGGCTCTCCTGGTTCACCGGCCCCTCGAAATCCTTCGGCGTCAGCCAGGTGTTCTCGTAGCTGACACTCATGCCGTTGGTGTGGGTGACGAGGACCTGGGTAGCATCGAAGGCATCCTTGCCGAACTCGGTACGCAGCCGCTGCTTCTCGCCGATGGCGAACAGGCTCATCGGCTGCAGCTTCAGATAATGGCAGAACAGGTCGACCCAGTGGATGCCAACATACGTAAACGGGTCGCTGTCTTCGACCCACTTGAAGATCGTCGTCGCGACCTCCAACGGCTCCTCCAGCACTCCCCGGGCGTGGATCGGCAAGCCCATCTGCGGCGCGAGCTCCTTGAAGATCTTCAGGTGGTCGGGGTCATAGCGCTTGTGCATGTCCACACCGACGATGAGGCCGTTCGTGGCGGCGAGGCGGATGATCTGGTCGGCCTCGGTCAGGTCCAGACATAGCGGCTTCTCGACGATGACGTGCACGCCGGCCTCGAGCGCGCACAGCACGGGCGCTGTATGCAGATGGTCCGGGGTGGCGACCACGAGGACGTCGAGGTCGGGGAAGTCAGCGAGGATGTCTTCCCAGGGCTTGTCGCCATGGTAGGCCCGGGGGCGGAGGCCGGTGGCGCGCCGGTTGAGGCTGCAGCCGCGCCGGGCCGACTTCTCGCTGCGGGTGCCGATCGCGACCACCTCGCAGCCCACCTGCCAGTAGTCGGCGGCTCGGTCATCGAGGCCGATCCGGTCCAGATACGGTGCGATGCCGTTGCGTTGCACGTCCCACAGTGAGCCGGCGACGACGTCACTGCCGAACATGCCGTAGCCGACCTGTGCGATGAGCAGGGTGTTGTCGCGCATGGGTTCCACCTCGGGATGTCGTGGTGAGTGCTGCCGGTCTGGTAGGCCGCCGGGGCCGTGAGCGCCGGGCCCCACAGGCGTCGAGACAGCGGTTTGGCGGGCCGCCCGTGGCCGGCCCCTGGAGGGGCCGGACTACGAGGGCCGGCGGCGAGGGACGAGCCGCAGACGCGTAGGCCGACCGTCCCGGTCGGCGGGGAGGCGTGTCGAGCGGGACGCTCGACCTACGCGGCGACCGCACACGACGCGGTCTTGCGTCCCGCCCCTCCCCGGGCACCGAGCACGGCCAAGTCCACTCGCTACGACGCGAGCCCCTCGGCACCGGCATCGAGTTTCTCGATGATCGCCTGGCCTTCGCCCTTTCGGCGCTCATCGGCAAGTAGGCCGCTCGCCCAGTCGCGTAGCGTCGTCTCGAGCGCCGCGGCTTCCTCCGTCTGCCCCAGCTCGCGCAGCGCGAAGAGCTTATAGCAGTCGGCCTCGCACGGCCCGCCGTGCGGCTCCTGTGCCGCTGCGGTGAGGTAGCGCGTCCGCCGATCGTCATCGCCCAGCTTGCCGGCCGCCTGCGCCGCCAACCAGTAGATCCGCGCATCCTGCGGGCGGGCCACCTTGCCGACGCCCAGGTTCCGCGGGTACTGCATCGCCGCCTCGAAGTCTGCCAGCGCCCGGTCTGTCTGGCCGGCGGCGGCGGCCTGCTCGCCCCGTCCCAGCAGGGAGCGAGTGTAGGTGGAGCGGAAATGGCGCCCGCCCTCCCAGGGGAAGAAGTGGTGGGCGTTGAGTAGCTCCAGGGCGGCGTCATACTGGCCGAGCTGGGAGCGCAGGTCGGCCATGCGGGCTGCGATCTGCCACTTGGCCTGCACCGATGCCGGTGCTGCGAGCAGGAGCGTAAGCTGCGCCTCGGCCACCCCCACGGCGCCCTCGCCGGATGGCCGCGGGTCGATCGCCGCAGGATGGTCCGACCAGATGGCAGTCAGGTCGAGGTAGTAGCGGTAGTCGGCCGGGTTGCGCGCAATGGCGCGTTGGTAGTGCCCCACCGCCTGCCGGGGGTCGTGCTCCCACTTGAGCGCACCGAGGCCGAGGTTGCGGTGCAGCACCGCGAACCCTTCGTCCATCGCCACCGCCTCGCGCCACCGGGCCATCGCCTCGGCGGGGCGGTCGAGGGAAGCGAGCAGGTTGCCCAGATAGTACTTCGCTTTCCAGTCGGAGGCATCACACTCGGTAGCCCAATGTAGGACCTCGAGCTCCTCCAGGCGGCTGGGGAAGCAGTAGTCGGGCAGGCACTTGCGTGCCCGGGCGAGCGCCTCTCGCGAGGCCGTGGGGTCTTCGAGCTGGTCGTACCAGTAGGCCAGGCAGTAGTGGGTCATCGGATAGTCGTCAGCCCCCGGGCAACGCCGGAGGGCCAGCTCGATGATTCCCACGGCGATGTCGACACTGCACGCGAATGCCTGCTCCAGCCAGTTCTGCACATCCCCGCGGGCCCAGTGCGCGAAACGGCCCTCGGGGTCATCCACCTCCTTCTCCCGCCTGTGCGGGAACTGGTCGAGCCCGTAGAACGGCCACTCCAGGAAGGCGGCTGCAGCCTCGTCGGGCGGCTCCGGCTCCCACCCCGTCGCTTCCTCCTGACGGGACTTGATGTCCCAGAGGGTGCTCAAGGCTCCGCTGCCCTCTCGCTGGCGGCGGTAGGCCTCTCGGAGGGCGAGGACTGCCTCCTGGGGATCGCCACACTCGCCGCGCGCCAGGCCCAGCAACTGCCATGCCTCTGCGTTCTCGGGGTCGCGCACCACGGCGCGCTCCAGGTGCTGTCGTGCGGGCTCGTAGAGGCCACAGCGGCAGTCCAGCAGCCCGAGGATCGTGTGGGCGGCGCTGCACTCCTCATCTGTCGTCAGAGCCTTCTCGGCGAGGCGGCGCGCCTCGCCGTGGGCAAGCTGGCGCAGGGCGTTGGTGGCCCGCACACACAGCTCCTCCGCGCCACACTCGTCCTCCGACCGCGGGGCGGGCACGACGTTCTCGCCCGTCTCGGCGACCGGTGGCTTGCGGGTGTGCAGCGGGGGGTGGACATAGCGGATCAGCTCGACCTCGGCCTCGGGGTCGGACAGCACCAGCTCGAACTCCGTCGACTTGTCGCAGCCCCGGGGCAGCGGGATCGCCGTGCTGAAGGGCTTCGTTGGTTGGAGGGTCATCTGGGTACTCCACACGATGTCCCCGTTAGCCTCCAGCGCCAGGACAGCCCCCTCGCAGGTGCTCGTGACGAGCGCGCCCAGCTTGATCTGCGTGTCGTCGACCTCGAAGTTGAGGACGGCGCTCTCATTGGCCCACACCCAGCCTCCCATGCCGTGCTCTGGCAGCCACCACTCCTCCCACGACACATATTCCTGTGGTTGCAGGAACCCCCAGATGGACTGGGTCTCATAGCGGCCGCTCTGGATCTCGACATACTGGCCGTCATTGTCGGTGAGCAGGTCGACCCAGATCATGCCATCATCGGCGGTGCCCCAGGTGAAGAACTTGCGGCCCGCCACGTCCCAGGGGCTGGCGATGTTCACCATGCCGAAATCGCTGTCCTGGTAGTGGCAGCCGAAGAACTCCTCGCTGACCCCGAGGGTGAAGATGTCGTCAGCGTGATCGTGGTTCCTGTACCATGAGATGTCGCGGCCGGCGGCAGTGACTGGGTAGTCCACAACGCCGCCCGCGACCCGGGCCTTACGGGCCGGATAGACGAGACGCAGGTCGTCCGTCGCGGGAACTGCGGAGTTGTTCCAGAACCAGTGCCGCTGCTTGTATGGCATCGGGTTGCGCAGCGACACCTCCTCCAGCAGGGCGCGCTCGCCCTCGTGCAGCTTCAGCTTCACCCACCAGTCCATGCGGCTCAGGCGGCAGGTATTGCCGACCGCCAGCCAGGCCCCCTCCTGGTCCTCGCCGATCTCCCAGCTCACCGGCGAGACGGTGGTGTAGGTGTGACCGGTGGGGAAGTTGAACTCGATCCCCCCCGAGATCCACGCTCCGCGCACCGCCACCAGGCCGTACTTCACCACGTTGTTGCGGTAGAACACCTCGCGCCGGCATACCTTGTCGTAGAGCGAGTAGAGGTGTCCTCCCAGCTCAGGGAGGACGATGCAGTGCAGGTACTCGTTCTCGATATGGAGCGCCGTATAGCGCCGGGGCGTGGGCGGCCCCTCCAGCACATCATCGCGCATCGGGTAGGGGTAGATCGCCCACGAGGCGCCGTGTCGCTGCAGGGGCGGGTTGGGGTCATCAGGCCCGAGCGGGTAGGTCGGGAGGGTGAGTTTGTCGTGCCAGGCACGAATGGACATGAGGCACCTCTTGGGGTCTGTGTGTCGCGCGACGGGGTCTGTCGGTACGGTCCGCCCTGCTACGGGTCGCGTAGCCCCTCGAGCGTCACGACCATGGTGCCCCCGGCTGCGAAAACGATCAGCTCGCTACCGTCCGGGCGGAACGTGGGGGGCAGCACGCCCTGCGTCGCGCGCACCATGGTGCGCGCGCGCTCCTGCTCCCCTTCCGCCGGCACGGCCACCAAC
>CAZIWQ010000524.1:0-368 GCA_964542355.1 uncultured Armatimonadia bacterium | reverse complement strand
ATCGCGTTCGAGGAACACGACCGCCGTGCGGTCGGGGGTGAAGGTCGGGTAGTAGATCGGGTTCGGGCCGGAGTAGACGGTGCGGGGGGCGGTGGCGGCCCCGAGACGGTAGACGAGGATGTTCCACGTTGCCGCCGCGCCCCCCCAGGCTTGCGAACACGCCAGCGCCAGCTCGCCCTGCACATCAAAGGCGATCGACTGGAGGGCTTGCCCGGCCGGCGGCGTGATCAGGGGTTCGGGCGTCGCATTCTCGCGATCCTCGAACACCTGGACCGCACGGCCCCGGTTCTTGAGGTAGATGTCGAAGCACAGGCGCTTGCTGTCCGGCATCCAGGCCGGGATCCCCACGTACTGGCCGGTGTAGATGC
>CAZIWQ010000523.1:0-5403 GCA_964542355.1 uncultured Armatimonadia bacterium | reverse complement strand
GGGGAGCTCCCTCCCACCCAGTGGTGCGGTGGCAGCGGGTCCAGCACGAACATGATGGTCGAGGCCACGGAGGAGAACCAGCGGACGGCCCTGGATGAGTACCTCAAGCGTGGCTGGCAGCCGGACTTCTGGTGGATGGATGCCGGGTGGTACCCCTGCGGCGGCGACTGGACCCGCACCGGCACCTGGGAGGCCGACCCCGCGCGCTTCCCCCGGGGGCTGCGGCCGGTGACCGACTACCTCCACTCGCACGGCATGCGCGCCATCCTGTGGTTCGAGCCGGAGCGAGTCCGCGCCGGCACCTGGCTCGCCACTGAGCACCCGGAGTGGATCCTGTCGGGCGAGGACGACCCGGCGGACTGGAGCGGGCTCAGGGGCGATGGCCTGCTGAACTTCGGCGACCCACAGGCCTGGCGGTGGGTCGTGGATCGTGTCGACCATCTGCTGACCGAGTACGGGGTCGACATCTACCGGCAGGACTGCAACAAGAACCTGCTCGCTCACTGGCGGAGCCACGACGCCCCCGATCGACAGGGCATCACCGAGATCCGCTACGTGACCGGCCTGGTGGCCTACTGGGACGAGCTGCTGCGCCGGCATCCTGCGGTGCTCTACGACAACTGCGCCGGTGGCGGCCGGCGCAATGACCTCGAGAGCATGCGACGCGGGGTCCCCTACACCAAGAGCGACTACGCGGAGGACCCCGTGGGTGTGCAGGGCGAGACCTTCGGCCTCTCCCAGTGGCTGCCCTATTTCGCCGCTACCTGGGGCACCACCGACGACCCCTACCTGACCCGCAGCCGTCTGGCGCAGACCGTCGGCGTGGGCCTGCGCCCGGGCGAGCCGGACCACCTGAGCCACCTGCCACAGCGACTGGAGGAGTGGCGCATGGTGGTGCGCTGCTACTGGGGGGACTTCTGGCCTCTCACCCCTTACAACCTGGACGACTCCGCCTGGATCGCGTGGCAGTTCGACCTGCCCGACGAGGGCGAGGGTGTCGTGCAGGCGTTCCGCCGCGCCGACTGCCCGGCCGAGACTCTGCGCGTGAAGCTGCGCGGGCTTTTGCCTGCCGCGCAGTACTCCGTCACCAACCTCGACGAGCCGGGGGCGCAGGTGATAAGCGGGGAGCGCCTGATGGGCGAGGGCCTCGAGCTGCGGGCCGCCGCTCGCCCCGCGGCGCTCATTGTCCGCTACTTCACTCCCAGCGCACCGCGAGCGTGAGCTTGCCCGCCAGCCCCGCGCGGAACACCACGTCGTCGCCCTCAATCGGTTGCGCGACACCGTCCAGCATCGCCTCCACCAGCTTCCGTCCCTCCGGTGCGCGCAGGCGTAGACGGATCTCTGCCGGGAAGCCCGCCTTGGGCAGGAGCAGCCACCCCTCGGCGGCGGTCGCGGAACCACCCCAGATGGAGAACCCAATCTTGCCGTAGCGCGTGGGCACGCGCCGCACCGCGATGCACTTGCCCGGCGCGAGCCAGCGCCGGGGCACTGCCCGGCACAACCAGACGACCTCCGCATCCCGCTCCTCGTACACCAGGCCCCAGCGCAGCATCGTCGCCACCATCACCTGGCAGGGCACCACCTCGCCGGCACCCAGCCGCCGCGTGCCGGTTTCGTCCGGCACGATATGCACCATCTCGTATGAGCTCAGCGTCCCCTGCGAGCAGTGGTGCGCCCAGTGGCCATACAACAGCAGCAGGTAGTGGTCCACGTCATCGGTCTCCAGCAGCCCGCGCGCGTAGTGCAGGGCAGGCCAGTCATCCATCTGATCGAGGAAGCGGGTGCTCACGAGCAGCTCGCCACCGTGGCTGCGCCGCCAGGCCGAGGTCTTCGTCACCAGCTCCCTCGGCAGCACTCCGGCCGACACCATCTCCGGCCAGTAGCGGTAGTTGCAGTAGGAGGGGTGCCGCTCGGGCGTGAGGCGCTCGAGGGGGGTCGTCTGGTCGGCCCCCGGGGGGACGAACTGTGCGTTGCCGGCCATCGCGAGCTGCAGTGAGGCCAGGATGTCCTGGCGGTAGTCTTCGGCTTCCCGGACGAGCGCCTCCCCCTCGGCCTGCAGGCCCGGCTGCGCGAGCGTCTGCAGCACCCCGCCGATCTCGCGCAGCCCCCGACTGGTCCACACATCGCCGGAGTAGTAGAACTGCTCCCACTGCCCCTCCACGCTGTGGTAGTCCGCCTCGGGCAGGCCGGGGATCAAGCCTCGGTGCACGTCGCCGACCGCGTACTGCGCGAGACTCGTGGCGCGCAGCGCGATCAACCGCTGCCACATGGGGCGGAGCAGCGCGAGCCGCGCCGTCAGCCACGAGCTGTCCCCGCTGAGCCGGACATACTCGGCGACCAGGGCCAGCAGTTGCCCGTACTCGGATACCGCCGGGCCATAGTAGTCGACGGTGCCGTCGGCCTTGCCGTAGCGCGAGAGGTAGTGTCCCAGCAGGTCACCGGCGAAGTCGAGGTGCCCCCAGGCCAGGAGCGACTGGACCAGGAAGGTGATGGCCGGCGGGAAGCTGTCGGCCTCGGTCTTGTCGTAGCAGCCGACGCCGTACCGGGACAACAGGCCGCGGAAGGTCAGCGTGCCGAGGATGAGCATCCCCTGCACCGCCGTCTCCAGGCGCTTGTCGGGCACCTCGAGGCGGATGCCCTCCTGGCGGAACTGTGTCCACCGCTGCCACAGCGCCAATAGCCGGGCATAGAACTGCTCCGGTGGCGCCTCCTGCCCATTGCAGGTGTAGGCGAAGGTGGCCGCGCGTCCCGCGGTGCGTTTCAGGCGCCGCCACAGGTCGAGACGCCCGCCGTCGCCCGCAGTCGCGAACTGGATCACCTCCTGCGCCCCTGCACCCGCTTCATACGCATGCACCATTGCCGGCAGCCAGCCGTCCAGGAGTCCGACACTGATGAGCCGCGCGCGGGCCGGCAGGGCCAGGTCCGGGCGGCCGACGATGTCCCCTTCCGGCGTGACCTCCAGCCGCTCCAGTATGGTCTCATCTCCGAGGAACCCGAGCTCACGCAACGGCGGCAGGAGCCTGGCCACCGAGGCGAAGTCCGGCTCACCGGCGGCGAGCGCCCGCTCGGCGAGTGGGTCATTGAGCGCAGCCTGGAGGTCCTCGAAGAAGCCGGCGGGCCACCGCGCGGGGTCGGGCTGATGCACGGACAGCGGCGGCTTACGCAACCGGAAGACCTCACCGCCACCGAAGCCGTCGGCCCCCTCGTCCTCATGGTAGCTTACGGCGTCAGCTTCCTCGTAGACCTCCATGCCGGCGAGGACGGCGAGAAGGCTGGTTGGCATTGGCAATCACCACTCATCTCGGGATATGGGAGGGACACCGTGGAACTCTGGGGACGCCATACTCAATTCATCTCTCCACGCGGCACTTGGGTACCTACCACGTGGGAATTGAGTATGGTGTCCCCACAATTCCCTACCGCGCGGGCCACTGTACCTTGCGGATCAGGACCTCGTGCGGCGCCAGACTGACGTTGAGTGGCTCCCCCCCGGCCGGTATCGCGACGGGGCCGGAGGGAGCGTCGAAGGCATTCACCGCGACCACCAGCGCCTGGCCGCCGCGTTTCCCCCGGACGATGACGCTGACCAGTCGGTCCTCCGCGGCGGGCACGGTTGCCCTGGTCAGGACGTCTGCCGTGAGCCAGGGACTATAGCCACGCAGCTCACGGGCCAACTCCTGCACGCCCTGGTAGAGCCCCCCATCCTGGCAAAGCTGGCCATAGACCCACGCGTCGTACGCGTAGAAGATGATCCCGCAGGCGCCGTGCGCGATGGCGAGGTAGGTCATGCAGCGGACCTCCTCGGGCGTCGGCCGGCGCGGCGCGGTGACGATCCCCTCCAGACCGCCCCAGCGAATGCCGTGGAGGTCGTTGTTGTGCACCTGAATGGCCGCCCACACGGGCTGACGGCCATGGGTCACCTGCAGCGCGTGCTCCAGGTGCGGCACCAGGGCGAACAGGCTGCCAGTGGACACCGGGTCGACGTCGGTGATGATGATATCGGTCGCGGGCGCGTACTCGGCGAACGTGGCGCGAGTGCACAGGCAGGCCGTGATCGGCCGGCCGCTGGCCCCGTGCACGGTCTCGTAGGCGGCGCGCATGGCCTGCGGCGTGGCGCCGTTGAGGTCCGGTTCGTCAATGAGATACCAGCCCCACAGCCCTGGATGCTCCGTCAGCGCCTGGGTGCGGGCCCGCAGACCATCGGCGTTGTGCTTGACCACCATCGTGCGGTCGAAGCCCATCAGCACCTGCAGCCCGTGCCGGTGGGCCAGGTCAAGATAGGTCCGGGCCGTCGCGGTGCTGTTGATCTTGGCATAGTTGGGCGTGTGCTCCGGCCAGTCCTCGAAGTCCGAGTTGTGCACGAGGTTGATCCCCGCCGCGGCCAGCTCCGAGAAGATCTGCGCGAGCGTCGCGGCGCGGTCGGCCGTGGGGCGCACGGTGTACAGCGCCACCGGGAACTGCCCGCCGACGGTCACCGCGGTGGCGGGCGCCCGCGCGGTCGGGCCCAACGCCCGGTACGCCGTCAGAGCCGCGGCCTCCGATTCCCGCCGCAGATCGGCCAACCGCTGCCGGCGCTGCTGTTCGGTGAGGACCACGCGCTCGAGACGCACGTTGTCCACAAGGACCACCTGGCCCGCAGGAATGACGATGTACCAGCCTGTCTCCTGCGCGTGCGCCTTCGCCTCCCACTGCACCGGCGTCCACGCACCACCGATCGTGGCCCAGTGGATCGACCCGGCGTAGCGGTGCAGTCCCACCTTCCCCGCCTGCCCGTCGGCCGTTCGGGCCGAGATGGTGAAGCGCATGAGCTGCCCCGGCTCGCCCGCGGTCGTGCCGAGGAAGGCCTGCGCGGCGCCGGCGGTGTTGTCCAGGCGAAGCACCGGGTTGCCGGTCTCCTCCACGATAGCCACCTGGAGACCCGCGCCCTGGGGCCGCCAGCGCCCGCTGCCCGCAGCGAAGTCGTCGGCCAGAGCCACGCCGGCGCTCTCCCCGGCGGTGTCGGCGCCCCAGGTGCAGGGCACCAGGATCAGGCTGAGCACGACCAGGGCCAGCATCTCGAGAGCTTCGGTGTGTGCCATTGGGTCAGGATCAGCCTCTTTGGGATGCACGGATGGGTGCCGTGGCCCCGCGAGCGATCGGCGCACCTTCCGGGGCCGCCGCCGGCCGTTGGTGAGCACGCGCGACAGTTGGATTGACTTCTACTTCCGTCCCACGCGTCCTCCCCGCACGCGCAGTCTCTCCCGTCCCGGCCAAGTGATAACCACTCAGGGAACGCTCTCGAAGCATACAGTCACTGCCGCATCGCGCCCGTGATGGCGTTGTAGATGATCACCAGTATCCCCACCGCGAGCGCCACGCCAATGAGCCCGCCGATATCTCCCACTCCCTGCTTTGACGCCATGT
>CAZIWQ010000522.1:2268-5415 GCA_964542355.1 uncultured Armatimonadia bacterium | reverse complement strand
GCCGGCCGCTACGCCTCGGGGGCCGGCCGGAGGTGGCCGTTTCGGCCGGACCCCTGGCGGGCCGCGGGACGCCCGCCCCTCCCGCCAGAAGCGACGGATGGCGCCGGGGGAACACGGGCACACTAGCACGATCGCATCGCGGGCCGGCCTCCGCCGGTCCACATTCGTCTGTCACGATTGTCCTGTTGTCCCGACGCATGCGGGCGCAGGATGCCCTGTGAGGAGGAGCATCGATGGAGCAGGTCGTTTTGGATGCAACACGTCGTGAAACCACCGGTAAGGGGGCGGCGCGCCAGATGCGCCGCGCGGGAATGATCCCCGGTGTCGTCTACGGACTGGGCAAAGAGGCCGTGGCGATCTCGGTTGTACGCGAGGCTGTCGAGCACGCGCTGGCACGCCACCGCGGCGCCAACGTGCTGTTCAACCTCCGCATCGACGGCGCTCAGCCGGCGGCCGAGACCGCGGCTCTGGTCAAGTCCATGCAGCGGCACCCGATCAGCCGCGCACCGGAGAGCGTTGACCTGCAGTGGGTCTCGCTCGCGGAAAAGGTCACCGTCATGGTGGCGGTGAAGCTGGAGGGCGCCATCTCCAACCTCGCCCAGGGCGGTGTCGTCGACCAGGTGCTCCACGAGGTCGAGGTGCGCTGCATGCCCCTCGTGATCCCGGATCAGCTCGCTATCAGCATCGAGGGGATGAACTTCCACGAGACGCGCACGGTGGCCGCGATCGTCGTGCCGCCGGACGTGGAGATCCTGACGGCGCCGGAAGACCCCGTTGTGTCCTGCACGCCTTCCAGCAAAGCGGAGTCGGCCCGGGATGAGCAGGAGGGAGCGGCGGAGGGCGAGCTGACCGAGGTGGCGGAGCAGTAGCCACGCGTTAGCTGGTCGATCCGCGCGGCGCCGGCCTCGTGGCCGGTGCCGCGGTAGCTCCCGACCCGGCCGCAGCCGCCACGAAGGCTATGAGGACCATGCACGCGATCGTCTGCCTCGGCAACCCGGGCCCCGAGTACAGCCGGACCCGCCACAATGTCGGGTTCCTCGTTGCCGACTACCTGGCGCAGCGCCACGGCATCGACCTCGCGCGCCGGCGGCTGCGTGCCGTCTTCGGGCGCGGGACCATCCAGGGACACGACGTCCTCGTCGTCAAGCCCCAGACGTTCATGAACGACAGTGGTGATGCCGCCCGTCGCATCGTGCAGTTCTTCCAGGTCGAGCAAGCCGACTTCGTCACCGTCTACGACGATATCGCGCTCGAGCTGGGGGTTCTGCGCCTCCGGCGGGGCGGCAGCGATGGCGGGCACAAGGGTGTCCGCTCGCTGGCCGCACACCTGGGCACGAACGAGCTGGCCCGCGTCCGTCTGGGCATCGGGGCCCCACCCGAGGGCATCGGCGCCCGTGACTGGGTCCTGTCCGCCTTCAAGCCCGCCGAGCGCGACAAGGTTGAAGACATGGTCGCGCGGGCTGCCGAGGCCGTCGAATGCTGGCTCACTGAGGGCATCGAGACGGCCATGGGTCGCTACAACGGCTGACACTCTGTCGCCGGAAGGGTGCCGCATGGCGCGTCAGATCCGCACACAACCCCTCGACCGCAAGCCGAACCTCCGCCGGCGCCTCGGCGTCGGCTGTGCCGTGCTGGCCGCCGTGGTCGCGCTGCTCATCGTGGTCGGCTACTGGCGCCTGACGGCACGCGCGCCCGAGCCCCCCGAAGCGAAGCTCACTGCCTCCGACACCACCCCTGCCACCTCCGCCGTACCCCCACTCGACCAGCAGCTCCAGGAGATCCAGCGTCGGGTACGCTCCGGGCAGGTCCAGCCGGTGTGGCTGGTCGCATCGCCCGCGGAGCTGCAGGCGCGGATGGAGAGCGACTTGCGTGAGCAGGGGGTCTCCGGTGTGCGCGTGTTCATGGGCGAAGGGACGCTGGTTGCCCAGGGGGTGGTGCCCTACAACGGCATGCAACTGCATGCCACCGTGCGCCTCCGACCGGAGGTTACCGACGGTCGCCTCGCGCTCCCCATCGTCGACGCGAGCATCGGCTCGCTGCAGATGCCTGCGGCCCTGCGTGAGCGCCTCCAGGGCGAGCTGGACCGTGGACTGGCGGGGCAGCCGTTGCTCAAGCAAGGGGTGCGCGTCGACGGCGTCACGGTGACGCCGGCCGGGATGACACTCACCGGCCAGACGCAGCCCGCCACGCAGTAGGCACCCCGCATCATCGCCCCTGCCTTATACGCCGTTCCGCCTGCCTGTCATCCTGAGCCAGCACCGCGTAGCGGTCCGCCAGCGAAGGATCCCGTCGGCGCGCGGCACATCGCGACGACCTCGCCCTCAGACCAGGAACTGGCTGATGTAGCGATGGGACAGGAGCAGCATCTTCTCGCGCAGGGGCGGGCGCGCCCACAGCGGGCCGTGGGGCTCCATCGACAGATAGCCCGTATAGCCGTGCTCGTACAGGAACGCCATCACCTTGCCCCACGCGATGTCACCCATGCCGGCGGCGGGCTGGGAGGCAAGCTCGCCCCCCGCATACAGATGCTCCTTGATGTGCACGTAGCTGACCTTGTCGCCGTGCTGGCGGACGACCGCGAGGTAGTCGTCACCGTGGTGCTGCCAGTTGGCAGGATCGTACTTGATGCCGACCTGGGGGAGCACTTCCCAGACGCGCTCATAGGCCTCCAGGCTGGTGAAGAAGCTCGCACCGTGGACGGCATAGAACGCCGGCTGCAGCCCGGCGGCCTGCATCCGGTCCAGGAACGGTGGGAACACCTTCACGAACTCGGCCGCGTTCTCCGCGGTGGCAGCGCCGGGGAGCTCACCGCCGCCGGTGATCAAGACCTCGGCCCCCAGCACCCGGGCGTACTCGATGGCCCGGTCAAGCATGGCATGGGCCTGCGCCCGCACCGCGCTGTCGGGCGACAGGTGGTTCCACCCCCAGATCCCCAGCGCGGAGGCTCCGACGCCGGCGCTGTCGAGCAGTGCGCGCATCTGCTCCACGGTCGCGGCCGTCAGGTCGCTGAAATTGCCCCAGTAGTTGTACTCCAACCCGGCAAAGCCGTGTGCCGCCGCGAAGCCTGCGTCGGCCGCGACACCCGCGAGATCGTTGTCACCGATGAACCCGAGCTTCATTCCGGATCCCTCCCGAGACACTTGAGCT
>CAZIWQ010000522.1:0-2258 GCA_964542355.1 uncultured Armatimonadia bacterium | reverse complement strand
CCGCGGCCGGGGGGACGTTCGCGGCGGGGGCCGCGGAGACCTCCTCACGGAGGCCGAGGGGGAACGGCGAGACGGCAGAAGCCAGAATGCAGAATGCAGAATACGGCATACGGAATACGGATCACGGACCACGGACCACGGACTGCGGACCACGGACTGCGGACCACGGACTGCGGATTGCGGGCACGGAGCTCACAAGCCAGGACTCCGGAGCCGGAGTGCGGAATACGACGTGCGGCGTCTAGAGTTCAGCCTCCGCAACCCGGAAGACCGACGCCTCAGCGCTCAGTGTCGCGTGCCCTCTTCTGAATTCTGAATTCTGGCTTCTGAATTCTGTACTGTGAATTCTGGCTTCTGAATTCTGCCGTTTCCCAGGGAGCGAGATCCCCATGTCCGTCGAGCCCCGTCGTGCCGCAACGAGTGTCGTTGAGCCTGCGCGCACCATCCCCGTGCGCGCACAGGTGGATGTGCTGGTCGCCGGGGGTGGGTTGGGCGGTGTGTCCGCCGCGGTGGCCGCGGCCCGCGCCGGCGCCCGAACGCTCCTCGTCGAGCGCAACGGCTTCCCTGGCGGCGTCGCCACCGCCGGGATGTGCTGCTCCGTCTTCAACTCTTTCTACGGCCCCAACCATGAGCTGATTGTGAAGGGCACCCCCCTCGAGTTCGTCGACGCCCTGGCGCAGGCCGAGGGGTTCGGGCCCCGCTGGCATGAGCACCAGGGACACATCATCTACGACGTGGAGCGCGGCAAGCTGGTCCTGACGGACCTCCTCGAGGACAACGGTGTCGCATACCTGTTCGACACCCTCGTCACGGGCGCGCTCATGGATGGCGACGTGCTCGGAGGCGTCGTCATCGACAGCAAGTCCGGCCGCGAGGCGATTGCTGCCCGGGCCGTCGTGGATGCCACGGGCGATGCCGACGTGGCCGCCCTGGCCGGCGCCCCGGTGCGCCAGGTCGGGGAAGGGCAGTGGGCTCGCCACAGCTTCGTCTTCCGCGTCGGGAACGTCGATGTCGATCGGTTCGTTGACTACCTCGCTCTGCACCCCGACCAGTACGCCGCGCACATGGATGTGGACTGGACGCTGGATGACGCGGTCCGCCAGTACCGCGAGACGGGGACCTTCTTGTTCCCGCACGGGGGCGGCGAGCATCTCGACCTGATCCGTGCTGGACTGGACCGCGGCGAGTATCCCCGTCAGGTTGGTGTGCACGACACCACGGCCGCCCTGCAGATGCACGCGATCCGCGACCTCGGGGTGGTCCACATGATCACGGGCTTCTGCGACGTCCCCGGCCTGGATATCGCCGCAATCACCCGGGCGATGGCGGACGGGCGCCGGATGGCCTTCGTCGTCACCGGGTTCTTCCGCAAGCATGTCCCGGGCTTCGAGCACGCTTGTGTGATTGCGACCGCCGACGACCTGGGAATCCGCGCCTCGCGCTGGATCGAGGGCGAGGCTTTCTTCACGCGCGAGATGAAGGTCACTGCAGGACGGTGCGACGACAGCATCGGCCGGGGGGTAGTGCAGCACGATGTCCGCAAGCACCCGGCCCCGGGGGCATGGAGTGCGCAGTGCTTCCCGGGTGGGGCCTTCGACATCCCCTATCGCTGCCTGCTCCCCCGCAAGACCGAAGGGCTGCTCATGGGCGCGGGGCGCAGCGTCAGCGCCAGCGACCCCATGCTCCTGCGGACCATGGTTCTGACGATGGTTGTGGGGCAGGCCGCTGGCGCCGCCGCGGCGGTGTCGGTCGCCGAGGGGGTGACGCCGCGTCACGTGGACGTGACGCGCGTGCAGGCGGAGCTGACCCGGCAGGGCGTCGACCTCGGCGCCGGGAGGTAGAGCGAGAGGCCTCGGCCGTGCCGTCTGTAGGGCGGGGGTTCATCCCCCGCCGGCGCGGCTCCCACGACGGGAACGGCGAACGCCTCGCGGGATCGCAGCCGTTGCCGTGTGCCGTCGCCGTCTGTCGGGCGCGCGGCGGCGGCGCGTCGGCTTGCCCACGGTGCACGCGCAGCCGATCTCTGGCGGCCGCGGCGACGCGGCGTCGGCGCAGCGCGCCGACGGGGCAACGCTGCCGGCGTGCCCTGTGACCTCAAGGTGCGCACAGCCCCGCCCGCGATCCACCAACCGAACCGCGCACGTCAGTAAGCGGAGCCGTTGGTTGGGTGTTGCGTCCCGCTTCGCACCGGACGCCGTGGGGCGTATCGGCCCGAGGGGCCGGGGCAGCCCGTGAACCGCGTCGGCCTGTGAGCCACGTCG